>DATIVB010000586.1:0-5337 GCA_035466375.1 Chondromyces sp. | reverse complement strand
GACGTGGAACGTTTGGCTCATCCGGAATTGCATGGGATGGAGGCATCGGACACGACCCGTGCCCGTTTCCATTTCCGTTTCCGTGCCCGGATTCAGGTGCCGTGACAGTGGCAGATGACAGTGACAGTCTCAGTGGCAGTTTCAGTGTCAGAGGGCCGCGTCCGTGGCAGCGACCGTGGCAGCGAGCAGGCGGCGCGACGGCGGCTGCCACCTCCGGACCGACCATGACCAGACACCGTCGCCTTTCGAGGCGTCAGCGCGAACCGTCGCAACCACAAAGGCACCAAGACACCAAGAAGAACACCAAGGATTCTCTTCGTGAACATCTTGGTGCCTTGGTGTCTTGGTGGTTCAACCGTGGGTGGGCGGAAATTCGAAATTCGAAATTCGAAATTCGAAATCGACGCGGTCAACTCAAGGGTCTCCGGATGAGCCCAACGTTCTAACGTTCTAACGTTCCAACGTTCCAACGATCCAACGATGGCTAATTGATGAGTTCCGCGGCGTCGCGGGCGGCGGCCTGGACGTCGGGCGGCGGCGCCTTGCCGCCCCCGTTGCGGGTCTTGGTGTCGAACTCGTACTCGCACCAGCCGCCTCCGAGCAGCTTCTTGAGGCCTTCGCGGGCCGCGGTTCCCGGCGCCACGGTCAGGGCGGGAGGGGGCACGAGGCGGGCGCGGAACTGCCCCCGCCGCAATAGCTCGAAGCGCACCGGCATGTCCCCGGGGTGCTCGAGCAGGTACTCGCGCACGGCCTCGAGGCGCGCCTCGTCGACCTCGTCGAGGTCGAGCACCACCTTGAGCGCCGCCGCCCGCCGCGAGTCGATGCCTTCGAGGGCGACGATCTCCTCCGCCATCAGCTCGACGTGCTCGCCCTCGCCCTTCATCGTCGCCACGACGAGCACCGGGACGCCGTCCCCGAGCAGGCGCTCGTGGGCCTCGTAGACGTCGGGAAAGGCGACCACCCGGACCGCGCCGTCGCCGTCCTCGAGCCGGAAGACGGCCAGCCGGCGTCCGTGGTTCCGGCCCTCCTTCTTGATCGCCATCGCCTTGAGCCCGGTCACCAGCCCGCCGATGGTGACGTGCTCGGTGCCCGAGGCGAAGCGCTCCGGGAGCTCCGCCACGTTGCAGTCGGCGTAGCGCTCGAGCTGCTCGGCGAACTCCTGCAGCGGGTGGCCGCTGAGGTAGAACCCGAGCACCTCGCGCTCCCAGGCCTGGCGCTCCGAGCGCTCGGCGTGGGGCGCCGCCCGCCGCAGCTCGTCCTCGAGGCTCTCGGACGGCATGTCGTCGAACAGGAAGCCCTGCCCGAGCTCGCGCTGCTCGCGCTCGCGGGCGCTCATCTCGAGCAGCCGGTCGAGGTTGTCGAGGATGCCCTTGCGGGTGATGCCGAAGGCGTCGAAGCACCCGGCCTTGGTCAGGCACTCGAGCGCCTTCTGGTTGACCGAGCGCGCCGGCAGGCAGCGCAGGCAGTGGGCGAGCGAGGTGAAGCCGCCTTCGCGCTCGCGGGCGGCGATCATCGGCTCGACCGCCGACAGGCCCACGCCCTTGATGGCCACGAGGCCGAAACGGATGCCCCCCGCCTCGACGGTGAAGACCGGCATCGAGGTGTTGATGTCGGGCGGCAGGATCTGGAGGCCCATCTGGCGGCACCGCACGAGGTACTGGCTGAGCTTGTCGGTGTTGGCCACCTCCGAGGTCAGCATGGCGGCCATGAAGTGGGCCGTGTGGTGGGTCTTGAGGTAGGCCGTGAGGTAGGCGACGTGGGCGTAGGCCACCGAGTGCGACTTGTTGAAGCCGTACTTGGCGAAGGGCACGATCTGGTTCCACAGCTGCCGCGCCTTGTCCCGGGGGTGCCCCTTGGCGACCGCGCCGCTGATGAAGTTCTCGCCCTCGCGGTCGATGATCTCCTGCTTCTTCTTGCCCATCGCCTTGCGCAGGGTGTCCGCCTTGGCGAGGGAGAAGCCGGCGATCTCGACCGCGATCCGCATCACCTGCTCCTGGTAGACGATGATGCCGTAGGTCTCGCCGAGGATGCGCTCGAGCTCGGGGAAGATGTAGGTGATGGTCTTCCGTTTGTGCTTGCGCTCGGCATAGTCGTCGATGAACTGCATCGGGCCGGGGCGGTAGAGGGCGTTGAGGGCCGCGATGTCGAGGAAGCTCTGCGGCTGCACCTTGCGCAGCACGTCCTTCATCCCCGACGACTCGAACTGGAAGATGCCGTCGGTGTCGCCGGCGGAGAACAGGGCGTACACCGCCGGATCGTCGAAGGGGATCTGCTGGAGGTCGAGGCCCGGGTCGTCGGAGGCCCGGATCGAGCGCACGGCATCGTCGATGACCGTCAGCGTCCGCAGGCCCAGGAAGTCCATCTTGAGCAGGCCGAGGGTCTCGACGTCGTCCTTGTCGAACTGGGTGCTGACCTCGCCGTGCGAGGTGCGGATCAGCGGCAGCAGGTTGACCAGGGGCTCGGGCGCGATGACGACCCCCGCCGCGTGCACCCCGCAGTGGCGCGCCAGGCCCTCGAGCCGGCCGGCGGTCTCGATCAGGAGGCGGATGTCGTCGTCGCCCTCGACGAGCTCGCGCAGCTGCGGCGACTCCTTGAGCGCGAGCTCGATGGTCATGTTGAGGTCGTCGGGGATCAGCTTGGCGATCCGGTCCACGTCGCCGAAGGGCATGCCCATCACGCGCCCGACGTCGCGCACTGCGGACTTGGCCTTGAGGATGTTGAAGGTCGCGATCTGCGACACCGACTCCTCGCCGTAGAGGCGGCGCACGTACTCGATCACCTCGTCCCGCCGCCGCTGGCAGAAATCGATGTCGATATCCGGCATGGAAATGCGATCGGGATTGAGGAAACGCTCGAAGAGCAGGTCGAACTCCAGGGGGTCGATATCGGTGATCCCGAGCGCGTATGAAACCAGCGAGCCCGCGGCCGAACCGCGGCCGGGACCGACCGGAATACTCATTTCTTTCGCGTGGCGAATGAAGTCCCAAACAACCAGAAAATACCCGGGAAATCCCATCTTGCGGATGATGTCGATCTCGGACTCCAGGCGCGCCTCGTACTCTTCAGGGGCGTGCCTTCTCGCTCCGGATTTCTGCAGGCGCCTCCGCAGACCCTCGTGCGACTTCTCGGCGAGATAGACCTCCAGATTGGCCCCTTCCGGCAGGTTGTATTTCGGCAGGTGAAGGGTGTCGGTATCGAACCGGACGTGGCAGCGTGACGCGATCTCCGCCGTGCGTTCGCAGGCCCCGGGGTATGCGTCGAAAAGCAGGTGCATTTCCTCCGCCGTCTTGACGTAAAACTCCGCGTTGTAGGCGTAGCTCCTCTGCATGTCGTCGAGATCGCGGTTGAGGCCGATCCCGATCAGCACCTTGTGGGCGAAGGTGTCCTCCCGGCGGTGGAAGTGGCAGTCGTTGGAGGCCACCAGCGGGATGCCGGTGGCCGCCGACACCTCCACCATCCCGGCGCGGACGAACTCCTCGTCCGCCAGCCCGTGGTCCTGGATCTCGAGGAAGAAGCCGTCGCGGCCGAAGATTTCGCGGTAGCCTTCGGCCGCCGCGCACGCGGCGTCCCGGCTGCGGTCCAGGAGCAGTCGGGAGACCTCTCCGGACAGGCAGGCCGAAAGGCCGATCAGGCCCTCGCTGTGCGCGGCGAGCAGCTCTTTGGAGATGCGTGGTTTGTGGTAGAAGCCCTCGAGATAGCCCTCGCTGACGAGCCGCACCAGGTTGGCGTAGCCGCGGTCGTTCTCGGCCAGCAGCACCAGGTGGTCGTAGGGCTTGCGCCGGCCCGGCACCGGCGCGCGCTCGCGGTGGTCGCCGGGCGCAACGTAGACCTCGCAGCCGATCACCGGCCGGATGCCCGCGGCGATCGCGGCGCGGTGGAACTGGAACGCCCCGAACAGGTTGCCGTGGTCGGTGACGGCGACCGCCGGCATGCCCATGGCCGCGATCTGCGTCGCCAGCTCCGGGATCCGGATCGTGGCGTCGAGCAGCGAGTAGTGGGTGTGGAGGTGGAGGTGGGCGAAGGGCGGCGGATCGGCGCTTCGGATCATGCCGCCATCATACCGTGCCCCCGGGCCGGCGGCCGGCGCGGCTTCCGCCCGCCATCCGGGCGCCGGCCCGTACGCACCGTTCGCGCCGCGAAATTTCGACCCACCTCGAACAGAAAAATCGAGAAATCTGGGAGACAAACATGGACGCTTCGGGCCGACAATCCGACGCACTCTCCTGGCTTTCCAGAGCTTCTTCTCACCGCGAGGTTCAAGCCAATTCTTGGAGCGTGAAGCTAACGTTTTTCTTGACAAATCGAGATCCTCTTGTCAATCTTGAAACGAGATGACGAGAATTCTCGGGATATTCCGCCGTGAAACACCGGACATCGGTCACGGTAAAGAGCCTCAGATTCGGGTTTACCGCTCGCATGTTGCCCGGGCAATGTCCGAGGAACGGTGGGAGGTTGCCGAGATCTTTCTCGACCGAATTCTCTCCGTCGACCCGCGTCACACGGAGGCGTGGTTGATGAAGGGTCATCTGCGACAACACTGCCGATCCGACGAGCAATCCGCCGTCGATTGCTACCGAAAAGTCCTCAGCCTTTGCGGGCGCGAATCGACGCACCCTCACGCCGAAAGGGCGCGCACATCTCTCGGCCGGCTGCTCGCCACCTACAGCTGATTCCTTCCAACTTCCTCGACCCAAAGCCTCGACGATTCCGGAACCTGCCCTCCCCGCCGCTCACCGTCCTCTCCCCACTCCAGCCCACATATCCGCATTCCTATTTCCTCATTCCTCATTCCAAATTCCTAATTCCTAATTCCTCATTCCTGTCGTGCTATTCTCCGCGGGTGAAGGCGACGGTGAAGTCCCTCAACCAGGCGCGTCAGATCCGTCAGGTCTTCGGACCGGTAGTCGACCGCCTCGAGCAGGTCGAGGACTTCCTGGACCGTGAGTTCGCGCGCGCCCAGCCCACGGTGAGCGACGTCGCCACCTATGTTCTGGGCAGCGGCGGCAAACGGCTGCGGCCCGCACTGGTGCTCCTGGTCAGCCGCATGCTGGGCTACAGCGGCGAGCGCGACGTCCGCTACGCGGCGGTGGTGGAGATGATCCACACCGCGACCCTGATCCACGACGACATCATCGACGGCTCGGGGCTGCGCCGCGGCCACCCGACGGCCAACACCCGCTGGGGCAACCAGACCTCGGTGCTGGTCGGCGACTGGCTCTACACGCGGACCATGGACCTGTGCCTCGAGCTCGGAGACGTGGACGTGATGCGGCTGCTGACCACCGCCACCCTGCGCATGACCGAGGGCGAGATCCTCGCCGCGCAGGTGCGCGGGCG
>DATIVB010000585.1:0-2383 GCA_035466375.1 Chondromyces sp. | reverse complement strand
ACCAGCAGCTGCTCGGCCTCGAAGACGCCCTCCTGATAGCTGCCGATGGCGACGATCTGCACCGCCTCCTCGAAGTTGCCCGGCTTGACGCCCTTGTAGTGGACGGTCAGGGTGTTGCCGTCGTCGTCGAACATGGCGAAGTGCAGCTCCGCCGTCTCGTCGACGTACTTGGTCGAGTTCTCGACCAACCCGCCCGCCACCTGGACCTTGCGCGCGGTCTGTGCGGCTTCCTCGAAGCTCACGTAAGGTGTCAGGTTCGACTTGAACGAGGTGGTGCCGTAGGCCAGGAAGGCCACCACCAGCACCCCGCCCACCGCGTACCAGATACGACGCTGCCGTCGTGAATCGGTCATCTAGTCCTCCAGACGGCTGACCTTGCGGTCGAGCCGGTAGACATATCCGAAAAGGCCCACCCAGATCATGAGGGTGACCACGGCGATGCCCATCAGATCAGACATCGAGCACCTCCTGATGGCGCCGCTGCCGGATGGCCTCGACCCGGCAGCCGATAGTATATAACCATACGTACAAACCCGTAAATCCTGCCAGCGAGGCCATCAGGACCTGCGTGTAACGCGGATCGAACTCGTTGGCGCCGCGGGTGTTGATGATCGTGTCGGGGTGCAGCGACCAGTAGATCCGCGGCACCACGAAGACCAGGAACGGCACCGTGACGAAGGCGAGGATGGCGTACACCGCCGACAGGCTCGCCCGCCGCTCGGGATCGGCGACCGCGCCGCGCAGGGCGAGGTAGGCCGCGTAGATCAGGAGCAGAATGGTGATCGAGGTCTGGCGCGGGTCCCAGTTCCAGTACGCCCCCCACATGATCTTCGCGAACACCGCGCCGGTGGTGGTTGCGAGGACCGCGAACAGCAGCCCGAGACCGGCGCTGACGGCGGCACGGATGTCGTCCCTCGGTTCGCGACGCCGGAGGTACATGACCGACGCGATGCAGGAGACCAGGAAGGCGAGCACCGAGATCCAGGCCATGGGCACGTGGAAGAACACGATCCGCGACGACTCGCCGATGAAGCCCTCGGCGGGGTGGACGTAGAAGAACGCCGCCACGATCACGGCCACCAGCCACACCAACAGCACCCACTTCATCACGTCAGCAAGCCTCATCCCTCAATCAACTCCTGTCCGTGCAATTCCCGGCCGAGCTCGCGGCACAGCATAGCCCATGAACCGTTGAACCCGCGAGCACGGCCGGGAATTGCATCAGTCGGACCACACGACCGGAAAGAGCGCCGCTGAAACGATGGTCATGATGCCACCCATCGAGAGCACCGCACGAATTGTGTTGCTCACCGTCTCGGCCGTGCCCTCGGCGGCGCCGGCCGTGCCCTGGATGAGAAAGATCAACAACGGCAACAGCAGCGGCAGCGACAGGACCGAGAACAGCGCGCCTCGGGTGAGCGCGCGCGCGATGATGGCGGCGATGATGGTGGTGACAACCGCCAGCGTGTAGCCGCCGAGCACCAGGATCAGTACGAAGCCGCCGACGAGCTCGATCCGGTATCCCATGAGGATGCAGTACAGCGGCACCAGGACGGCCATCAGGGCGTAGATGAGCAGGAGATTGAAGACCAGCTTGCCCAACCACACCGCCGACGGCGAGGCCGCCAGCCGCAGCAGCGGCGCGGTGTGGCTCTCCTCCTCCTTGACGAACGAGCGGTCGAGGCCGGCCAGCGCCGCGAAGAAAACCACGATCCACAGCAGGACCGCGAGCAGGAACGGGCGGTCCTCGGCGGTGATGCGGTAGGGACCGACGGTGTAGGAGACAGCAGCCAGCACGGTCAGGGCGAAGAGGCCCAGCGAGTTGAGGGCGACCCGGGTCCGGAACTCGGTCCGCAGATCCTTGGCGGCGACCGCCGCCGCCTCAGCCAGAAAGCGCCACATGGCGGCTCCCCCACTCCATCTCGCGGCGGTCGTTGGTGGCCAGAAGCACCGTCTTGCCGGCGGCGGCCATCGCGCGTACCTGCTCCTCGAGCCAGTCCTTGCCCGCCGGGTCGAGGTTCGAGCCGGGCTCGTCGAGGACCACGACGGCGGGGTCGTGCAGCAGTGCCTGCGCGATCTTCAGCCGCTGCGCCATGCCGGTGGAGAAGCCCCGCACCAGGGTGCGGCGATCGGGATCGAGACCCACCATCACCAAGCACTCGCGGCACCGCTCTTCCGACGGCCCCATGCCGCGCACCCGCGCGAAGAAGCGCAGGTTCTCCATCGCGTCCAGCTCCTCGTAGACCGCCATGGACGGCGCCACCACGCCGAGGTGCCGCCGCCACAGGGACCGTTCCACCGCCTCGCGACCCCGAAAATGGCCGACCTCGCCCCGGGTCGGGCGCAGGAGGCCGCACAGGATCGCGAGCAGGGTCGACTTGCC
>DATIVB010000584.1:0-2154 GCA_035466375.1 Chondromyces sp. | reverse complement strand
ATACTGGGCCCCCACCTGGAAGCTCCAGAACGGCGTGATCAGTCGCGCGTAGAGCAGGTCGGTCTCCGTCTCGCCTTCGTCATTCCCTTCGAAAACCGCCTCGCCTTCGTTCTTCCACCAGAACTTGTTGCGATCTCCTCCAGCCCATCCCTGCGCTTCCCAGCCCAGGTGGTCCGGAGTGTCGCCGCCTGCGACGCGGTACTCCAGCTGCTCGACGAATGTGAAGACGTACGGCCGGTCGTCGGGCACGGGCTCGGGCCACGTTTCGGGAGGCGGGCTCGCTGCCCGATCGAGGACGTCCTCGAGGCTCATCCCATCGGGCAGCGGTGGTTCCTCCATGTCCGGAGCCGGCGGGCTGACGTGTTGCTCCGCCGATTCCAGGTGATCCGGCCGTTCCGCAGTGGTCGGCGGATCCGACGGCTCCTGCGCCCCAGCGGACAGGCTGAGTCCGAACACCAGGATCGGGACGAGCGCGAGCGTGCGATCAGACATCCGCACGGATCGGCGCTCCCTCCAGCGATCGGACGACCGCGACCGTCCGGAACATGCCGGCTTCCATGTGGTACAGCAGGTGGCAGTGGAACGCCCACTGTCCCGGCGCGTCGGCGGTGATGTCGACTGTGAGCAGCTCGGCCGGCTGCACGATGACGGTGTGCTTGCGCGGGTTGTCGTCGAGCGTGCCGCCCGCATACAGGTCCATCCACATGCCGTGGAGGTGGATCGGGTGGCTCATCATGGTGTCGTTGATCATGTTGATCCGCAGCCGCTCGCCGTACTGGAAGCGGATGATGTTCGACTGCGACCACTTCTTGCCGTCGAAGCCCCAGATGTACTTGTGCATGTTGCCGGTCAGGTGGAGGTCGAACTGGCGGGTCGGCGGCCGCCGCCCATACGGTCGTTGGAGGGCCCGGAGCTGGCTGTAGGTCAGCACGCGCCAGCCGTCGTCGCCGAGCCCCGCGCCGGGGTAATCCAGCCTTCGATAGGCGTTCCGGGCCATGGTGATGCTCTCGGGCCCATGTCGGTCCGGACCGTGCTCGATGCGGTCCGGCAGGTTCTCCATGGGCAGCTCTTCGCTGGGCTGGTGCGGTCGATGCTCCCCGTGTTGCCTCGTTGCGGAAGGCATGACGTGACCGCCCGATCCGCTGCCGTCCGGCTTCATCGAGTTCATCCCACCATGCATCATGCCCATGTCGGCCATGGTGAGCATGGGGCGACGACGAGGCTCGGGGACCGTCGCAGCCATGCCTCCGCGGGGCGCCAGGGTGCCGCGGGCGTAGCCGCTGCGGTCCATCGTCTCGGCGAAAATGGTGTACGCCCCGTCGTCGGGAATCGTCACGACCACGTCGTAGGTCTCGGCGACAGCGATGCGCAGCTCGTCGGTCTCGACCGGCTTGATGTTCTGGCCGTCCGCCTGCACCACCGTCATGGGCAGACCTGGAATCCGAACGTCGTAGAAGGTCATGGTGGACGCGTTGGCGATCCGCAGTCGAACGCGCTGACCCGGCTTCGCGAGGAAGGTCGGGTTCTCCCAGTGAGCCCGGCCGTTCATCAGGTACGTGTAGGTCGCGCCGGTGATGTCGGCGATGTCGGTCGGGTCCATCCGCATCCGGTCCCAGGCCAGCCGCTTCGCGATCACCTGTCGCAGGCTCTTTCCGGTCGCTCGCATCTGGTCGTCGAGGTTGGCCAGGGTCGGACGCTGGAAGTTGAAGTAGCCCTCCATGGTCTTCAGCTTCCACAGCACGCGATGCGGATCCTCGAAGGTCCAGTCGGAGAGGACGATCGAGTGCTCGACGTCGAAGTCGACGGGGTCCGGCCCGGCGGGTACGAGCACGAGCTGACCGTAGTGCCCGAGCTGTTCCTGAAGGCCGGTGTGGCTGTGATACCAGTAGGTGCCGTTCTGACGGACCGGGTAGCGGTAGGTGAAGGTCTCGCCCGGCGGGATACCGGGGAAGCTGATGCCCGGAACACCGTCCATGGTGAACGGCAGCAGGATCCCGTGCCAGTGGATCGAGGTCGACTCCGGCAGGCGGTTGTGGACGCGGATGAGGGCGTCCTCGCCTTCCTGCATGCGAATCACCGGGCCCGGAATCGAGCCGTTGATCGTGATGGCGCGGCCCGGTTCGCCGCCCACCAGCAGGTCCCTGTGCTCGAGGT
>DATIVB010000583.1:0-5443 GCA_035466375.1 Chondromyces sp. | reverse complement strand
CCTGAGACCGCGGCAGGCCGCAGCTATTCCGGCTGGGCGACCAGCATCACCCGCCCGCAGTTCTCGCACATGAAGAACTTGAGCTCGCCCGCCGGCGGAAAGCGGCTCGACCCCGCTCCGGTGCGATCGTCGACCAGCGAGTAGCCGTAGGTGCGGACCTTGTGGCCGGTCTCCCGATCGGTCACTTCGATCTCCTCGAGAGAACCCCCGCAGTCCGGGCAGGCTTCGGTCGGGATGTAATTCATGGCATGCACCCCCTCAGGACGGCATCGTACTCCCTCTGCCGGCGGCCGCGCGCGGCAGAGCGCTCAGCCGCCCGGTTTGAGGGCGAGGATCTGGACGACTGCGGCCGTGCCGCAGTGGTACCTGCCCTCGTCGAGGCGGCGTTCGAGCTCGCGTGCGACCTCGTAGCGCAGGCCGGGCAGCTCCTGACGGATGATGCCGAGCTCCATCAGCAGCTCGCGGCTGCGCGGGCCGCCGGTTTTGAGCTCGAGCTGGCGCGGCGTGAAGCCCTCGAGGACGAAGGCTCCGCCGGGGGCCAGCCCGCGCAGGCAGCGTTCGTGCAGCGCGGCCCGGACCGGCGGCGGCAGGTGGCAGAAGATCGACACGATGCCCATGAAGGCGCCGGGCTCGATCTCGAACTCGCCGAGGTCGGTGTGGACGGTCTCGATCTGCACGCCGCGCTGATTGGCCAGCGCCTGCGCCTTGGCGAGGCCGACCCGGGACGTATCCACCGCCGTCACTTCGTGGCCGCGGCTCGCGAGGAAGACTGCGTTGCGTCCCTCGCCCTCGGCGAGGCAGAGCACCCGCCCCTCGGGAATCCGGTCGGCCACCGAGACGAGGAACTCATTCGGTTCGGTGCCGTAGGCGTAGCCGGGTTCTGAAAATCGCTCGTCCCACATGAAAATCGTGAACCCGACCGGCCGGTGTTCTGTTCCACGTTCACCGCCGGCACGTTGCACTTTTGAACGTTTGAACGTTCAAACGTTCTGAAACAGCTTCTTCACCGAGTCTCTCACCAGCACGATGATGGTGAAGACGCCGAGCACGGTGCCCACCGGCATGAAGAGGCACTCGACGCCTCCCATGACGAGGCAGAAGGTGTAGCGTTTGCGCTGCGCCAGGCTGCGGCCGGCGAGGGCCATGAGCGCGGCGAGCGTCCAGCCGGCGGCAATGAAGAGCGCGGCGAAGGCCATGATGCCGAGGCCGACGGGACGCGTCGCCGGGTCGCCCTCGTCGAAGGCGCCGAGCGCCATCGCCAGGCCCATGAAAAAGTGGATGAAGGGAATGCAGGCGACCAGGGCGGCCATGCCCGCCGCAACGTAGTGAAAGATCGACAGCAGCTTGAGGTGCTCGAGATCGCGGTCCATGCGAGCCTCCTATTCACATCCTACGCGCCTCGGCGGCGGCGATTCCGTCAGTGGCCCTCGTCGATGGTGGGCAGCGCCCCGGGGTTTGTGAACCAGGGTGCGCGGTGGGCCCAGTAGATGTTCCGGTCGGGCCGCTCGCGGGGGTCGTCGTCGAGGCTTCCCGCCGGCACCAGATAGCCTTTGCGATTGCGCGACTGCCACGGCAGCGCGGAGCCGCAGGTCGAGCACCACCCGGTGCAGTAGAACTGGGCATCGGGCAGCTCCCAGCGCCTGACGAACTCCTCGCCACGGCTCCAGCGGAACTGAGCGGCCTTGACCAGGATGTTGGCGCTGAAGGCCGAGCCCGAGCTCTTGCGGCAGCGGCTGCAGTGACAGTGGTGGAAGAACACGAAGGGCGGGCTGATCTCGAAGCCTACCGCCCCGCACAGACACGATCCGCGGAACGTCGACTCGCTCATGCGCTCCTCCTTTTCAGCTCCCGTCCTTCGGCAGCCTGCCGAGAACGCCCTGCAGCCAGCGGTGCGCGCGGTGGATCCCTTTCGGTTCGGCGAACATCATGATGCACTCGCCGTGAACCACCTCCACGCCGTGCTGCTCGCAGTACCGGATGGCGGCCTCGGACTCCGCGCCCTGCTGCATCCACACCCGCTGGATTCCGTTGTCGTGCGCTTCTCTGACGAGCTTCTCGGTCTGCTCCGGCGGCACCACCAGCACCAGACCGCCGGGCTGCTTCGGCAGCTCGCCGAGCGACGGATAGGCGCGCACGCCGCCGAGCTCCGCAGCCTCGGGGTGGATGGGAAGCATCTCGTAGCCCTTGCCGGAGAGGTCCTTGAGGACCGCGTTGCCGAAGCCCCTGCCGCTGCGGGAAACCCCGGCCAGGGCCAGGGTTTCCTGGGCCAGAAACGCCTCGATGGCCGCCTTGCTGGTCACGATCGCTCCTCCATTGCCACGATGCTGTCGCGCAGGGCCCCCGCTGTCGGCACAGGGACCGCGTGGCAGGTCCCGGTGTCAGGATCGTACCTGAACCGGTAGGAGCGGGGGTTGCCCCGGCGCGCGAGGGCGCCCCAGCCTCCGGGGTAGTAAGGGCAGTCGTCGCGCTCATCGTCACGTTCGAACGCTCCGTTTGGAAGCTCACGCTCGATCATCGTCGTCCGCCTTTCGGGTGCGGCGCAGGGCTCTCGCCGAGGAAGCGAGACCCGAAAAGACCGCCAGCATCAGCATGGCGATGACGCCGGCGACGACAACCCCGGCGACGATCTTGAGAACCGTCAATAGCATATTGCCCGTCACAACAGCGGCTCTGTGCGGTCCATTTCACGGCTCCCGGCGACGGGTGCGGAGAAGCAGCCAGCCGTAGACCGCCAGGTTGCCGACGATGACCGCCAGTCCGAGGGCCACCTGCAGCTCGCGGTCGAGGCCCGCCGGGTAGACGACGGGCACGATGTAGCGGTCGATGAAACCGCTCGCGTAGGCGTTCTCGCCGGCGGCGAGCCGCAGTCTGTTCTCGAGAGGCGTGAGTGGACAGACCCAGCCGGCCAGCTCCACCAGCGCGCCCCAGACCGCGGCCGGTACGTGCACCCACGCCGCCTTCGGCCAGCGGAGGGCGAGGAACCCGCCGCAGGCGACGAAGAGGATGAAGCCCAGGTGGAGCAGGACAACGGCGTCGGCGAGGAGGTGCGCGAGCATCAAAGCGCTCCGGATGGCGCTACCGACCGGCAGGCGAGGGTCGAGGCGTCACGTATGTCGAGCTTCCGTCCGCCGTCCGCCGGATCCGAGAGACGAAGCGCACCAGCGTGTGCTCGTCGACGACGTGCACCACCAGCAGCACGGGGGTTCCGGGCGGTACGCCCCGCAGCTCGGCCGTCGGATCAGAACAACGCACCGACGATGCTCTCGAGAGCCCCGACGGCGGTCTCGAGCAAGCCCTTGTCGTTGCCCGAGTTGGAGCGTGGGTCGGGGAGCGGCAGGAACAGCCCCCGGCACGAGGTGCAGCGCATGACCTGGTATCGGCGGATGCGCCCGGTGCGCAGGATGTCCGACTCGCAGCGCGGGCAGCGCTTGTGGGTGGACTCGCCGGTGGGCTCGTAGCGGTCGCGCGGACCGGGGACGCCGTTGAGCCGGCTCGAGCCCCCGCTGTTCTGGTAGGCCTCGAGCTCGCCGCCGTCGAACCAGGCGCCGTGGCAGACCCGGCAGACGTCGAGGCGGATTCCGCCGTACAGCTCCTCGGTCATTTCCGCCTGGCAGGATGGGCAGATCATCGCTCACTCCGGCGCCGGTGCGACCGGCGGTATTTGCAGAACAGGCCATCGCCCGTGTGCGTCCCCGAGAGAATACGACGGATTCCGGTCCCGGGTTGGCTCGGGTGGTTCGACTCGACGTGCCTCGGGAGGCCGGGTTTCACCGGGACATACCGTCCGGAACGATCTCGAGGAGCTCCTCGAGGCGGGCGATTTCGAAGGTGGGCTCGACATCCGCGGGGCGGGGGGCGCGCGCCGGGTTGAACCAGCAGGTGTCGATCCCGAAATCACGACCGCCGGCGATGTCCGAGGTCGGGCTGTCGCCGACCATCAGCACATCCCGCTTCGGCGGTCCTCCCATGGCCTCGAACGCGGCCCGGAATATGCCGCCGTCCGGCTTGGCCGAGCCGACCTCCTCCGAGATGACGATCCCGGCGATGTAGGGACCCACGGCCGAAGCCGCCAACCGCGGCCTCTGAACCTCGGCGAGCCCGTTGGTGACGATGAGCAGCCTCGCCCGCGCGGCGAGGCGCGCCGCAACCTCGGCCGCGCCGTCGATGAGCTCGGTCCGCCGCGCGAGGTTGGCCAGGTAGCGGGCGCTGAAGGCGGCGGGATCCGCGTCCACCCCGGTCACCTCGAAGAGGCTCGCGAATCGCTCGCTCCGGATCCGCTCCTGGGTGGTGGTCCCGCGTTCGAGCTCGAGCCACAGGCGGCCGTTGATGCGGCGGTAGGTTTCGACGTGTCCCGCTTCGAAGGGCAGGCCGCACTCGGCAAACGTGCCGGCCAGAGTAACGGCCTCCGAGTGGTCGTAGTCGAAGAGGGTGCCGTCGGCATCGAGCAGGACCCAAGCGTAGCTCACGGCGAATCGGCTCCCCGCGCACACGCGCGTGCCGCCCTCATCAGCTCCGGCCCGGGTTCTCGGCCGCGAACAGCAGCTCGAGCGGTGCGGCCGTCGCCACCTCGAGGCACTCCGCCATGATCCCGCGGAACTCCACGTCGACCGCGTGGCTCGAGCTCTGGAAGGCCGCCGCCGCGCTCGCCAGATCAGGGGCGCGGCTGTAGAGGTAGAGAAAGTCGCCCGCCCTCTCCGAGGCGAAGAACACGGCCTCGTCCGCGATGCCCTCGGCGGCGAGCGCCGCCCGAACCTCTTCCTGGCGGGTCCCGAGCGACGCGACCCAGGCGCGCACGCGCTCGCTCTTGCCGTCGATGATCCGGATTTTCACGCACTGTATCTGCAGCATAGGCCGTCATCCCCACACTTCGGCGTCGGTGTCCCCTCCGCCGCCGCCCACCATAGCTCAGCTCACCGTCAGGGAGCGCCCGTTGTCATGCTCCGACAGCCCGAGCAGGAACGGCGCCGCCCGCATGGCCCACTCGGCCGGCGAAGGAAAGGACGCCGCGCCGTCCGCCCAACAGATGCGCAGCATGTCGGTGTCGATGATGCCCGGGTTGACGGCCACCGCGGCGAGGCCGGCCGGCAGCTCCTGGGCGAGGGCCTTGGTGAGGCCCTCCACGGCCCACTTGCTGGCGCAGTAGGGCGCCACTTCGGGCGCGGTCGAGCGCCCCCAGCCCGAGCTCATGTTGACGATGACCCCGCAGCCGCGCCCGATCATCGTCGGCAGGAAAGCGCGGACGACGTTGGCGGTGCCCTCGACGTTGACCCGCATCACCGCCGCGAGCTCGTCATCTGGGACGTGCCACAGAGGCGCCGGGCGGTTCATGAGTCCGGCATTGTTGATCACCAGATCCGGGGCCGGGAGGTCGGTGAGGACCCCTTGGGCCCAGTGGCGGACGAGCGTCCAGTCCGCCACGTCGACGGCGTCGAAGCGGTGCGGC
>DATIVB010000582.1:0-3007 GCA_035466375.1 Chondromyces sp. | reverse complement strand
TCGGGGAGGCCGGAGCTCAGGTAGTGGCAGCGGCGCAGCGCGCCGGTCCGCCGCGCTTCGGCCCAGCCGGGGTGGCGGCCGAGGTCCTCCTCGGTCGTGACCCAGTGCGGCGGCTTGCGGTGCCAGAGGATCGTGTACAGCGACTCAAAGCCGGCACGGGTGAAGCAGTGCTCGAACGTGAGCGCGCCGTCCACCTCGTGGACCGTGTGGGGCTTCGCGGGAATCACGCCTCGGGTGAGTCGGTGAATCATGGTTTCACACTCCTCCGGAAGACTCTGAATGAGGAATGAGGAGTTAGGAATGAGGAATTCCCATCCACCCCCACTGGCAACTGCGCGGTATGCACCATTCCTAATTCCTCATTCCTAATTCCTAATTCGTGGTCACGATCCCGCTCCCGCCCTGAGCTGCTTCTCCGCCGCGGCGCGCTGCAGCTGGTCGCGCTCGATGGACTCGAAGAGGGCGCGGAAGTTGCCCTCGCCGAAGCCGCGCGCGCCGAAGCGCTGGATGACCTCGTAGAAGAAGGGCCCTGCGGCCTCGTCGCCGTACAGCAGCCCGCCCTCGACCATGAAGATCTGCAGCAGGTAGCGGTCGTCCTCGCCGTCGACGAGGATGCGGAGGCGCTTGAGGTGCTCGATGTCCTGGTCGAAGCTCGGAACCCGCTGGCGGACCAGCCGCTCGGGCAGCATGTCGTAGTAGGTGGCGGGGGTGTCGAGGAACTCGATCCCCGAGCGCCGCAGCCGCTCAACCGACTCCGAGATCGCCGGCACGTGGAAGGCGACGTGCTGGACCCCCGGGCCGCCGTTCGACTCGACGAAGGTGTAGATCTGGCTCGACTCGTAGTTCGGCGTGACGGGCTCGTTGTTGGCGAGCTTGATGCCCGACCCGGGGTCCCACATCACGGTCGAGGCGAGCCCCGAGCCGCCGCTCGCCGGGTTGATGTCGGCGGTGTGAAAGTGCACGCGCCAGTACTCCTCGAAGCCCATCACGTCGCGCAGCCAGGTGATGTGCGGCTCGAGGGTGAGGAAGTTCGAGGTCACGTGGTCGATGACCTGGAAGCCGTTGCGGTTGGCGTTCGCGCCCGGCTCACGGGGCTCGAAGCCGGGCGGCAGCGCATCCGCCGCCCGCTCGACGAAGCGGAAGCGCACGTCGCCGAGCGGCGTGGCGATGTCGAAGAACCGGTACGGACGCCCCGCAGCATCCTCGGCCTCGACGAGTTCGCTGCAGAAGGTGGCGCCGCGCTCGCCGAGCAACGTCCGCGCGGCCTGCGCGTCGCGCACCCGGAAGCCGACCCGCCGCACGCCGTCCGGGTGGCGCTTGAGCCAGCTTTCGGCCGCCGAGCCGCGCTCGCGCGGCGTCACGCACACGCACTGCGCCTTGCCGGCGCCGAAGATCACCGCGTCCTCGCCGCGGGCGGAGGCCTCGCGCTCCGACAGCCGCGCCACCTCGGCCACGTCCATCATCTCGGTGTAGAAGCGCCGGCTGCGCTCGACGTCGCCGACCACGAACTCGTAGGCGTCGTAGCCGACGATGCCGAGGCCGGCGCCCTTGGTCGTCTTCTCGTTCATTACGAAACCTCCTCGAGTTTCGGCCCCAGGATAGCAAATCTGGGACTCAGTCGCGATTGCTCGACTGTTCGCGTTCTTGGGGCGGAAGGTGACGCGCAGAGTCGACCCCGAGGCGCCCGCCGGGTCGGCGTCATCCGAGGCCGCTCCGACGACGGCGACAGCCTCAGCGCGCCCGCTGCCAGTCGCCGTTGGCGGCCTCGTCCTCGAGGTCGCGCCACAGCTTCTCGAGCGGGCAGCGCATGATGATCAGATCCTGCCACACCCCCGACTGGTCACGCACGTGCTCCGGAATCAGGAACTCCTCGTTGAAGCCGAGGCGCCTGAAGATCCGATGGGCCCCGACCTGGGGCCGCATCAGGCGGGCGACGATGCGGTCGACGCGGTGGCTGGCAGCGAGGTGGAAGAGCTCCCGTGCGACCAGCAGGCCGAGGCCGAGGCGCTGCCACCTCCGGCCGACGATCAGCCGCACCTCGGCGACGTTGTCGCCCCAACCGTGGCCCTCGAGCTCGAGGGCGCCGTCGGCCGCGATCTCGTCGTCGTGCACCGCCACCAATCGCCTGATGCCGCGCTCTCCGGCTTCGAGGGTGCGGCGCTCGACGAGGTCGCGGCGGGTGACATCGACCCGCAGGTACTTGCGGTCCTCCTCCGGCAAACCGCAGAAGAACTCGAACGAACGCTGTACGTCGTCGGGCCGCATGCTCCGGATAGTGACCGCCCGACCGTCCTTGAGCGTGACCTTCTTGTCGACCGCCACCACCGGAACCTCAACGCTTGAAGACGCTGCCATCGTCGAACCTCCTCGCTGTTGATCGTCGGGCCCGCATGAGGCGGTGCCCCGACCGCGCGCTGCTGTGGATATCTGCCTTCAAGATGCGGCGGCGGCTCCCGTTTCGCCAGGTATCGAGACGCAGGATCGGGTTTCGCGCGGTTGGGGGGCGCCGATACTGGCGCCACCATGACCCGAGAGCGGGCGGTTCGGACCCGAGCCCGTTACCGTTACCGGAGATCCGGGTTCTTCTCGGAGTTCGACCTTGCCGACGATGTCAGCATGGCGACCATGCGAAGGAGCGGGTCTCGCCCTCGAGCCAAGAGATCATCGTCATCCGAAATCGAGCCCAACCCTGTCCACGTCGTGCTTCTCGAAGTCGAAGAACATGACACGCTCCCTCTCAGGAGGTGGAGATAATCGGTAACGGTAACGGTAACCGGCTCGGGCTCGGGCGGGAGAAAACGACCAGCCGAGCCCGGCCGCACCTGCCGACCGCTCGCCAAAACGCCTGAGTTCGCGCAACGGGGGCGGCAGCGCGCTACTCGGCCGGCGTCGGCTCGATGGCGGCGAAGAGGTCGAAGCCGGGGTCGAACTGGGCCAGGAACTCGAGGCTGAAGAGCCGGTAGGTGACCCAGAACCAGAGCGTCAGCACGGTGCCGACATACGGCAG
>DATIVB010000581.1:0-2554 GCA_035466375.1 Chondromyces sp. | reverse complement strand
GACGCAGCCGGTGTAGAGCGATGCGAAGTAGGCGAGGGGCCCCGTCGGGTTCGCTTCGGACTCGGGCAGGAAACGGAAGGTGCCGTCGATGGCGATGCTCCGCATCCTGCCGTTGACGTCCACCTCGTGGTAGTCGTAGGTCCCGGGTGGAATCACCCACGTGAGGGCCGCCATCACGAGCACGATGACGGCGACGATGATGTAGGTGTCGGGCATGGCGAACCGCGGGGTCTTCAATGAAGCCGCCGCCTCGTTGGAGGTGCCCGTGTCCCTGGGAACTTCGTTCACTGCGGCCTCCGACTGTGGCCCGGGTAAGCCTCTCTGCTTCCCCGTGCCGGTTACCTTAGCAGGGCGGGGACGAAGCCGGAGCGGCTGCGCCGGAGGTTCCCGTCGGGTCGCGGTGAAATCGGACTGATGGTTCTGCCGGGTGCTCGGCGGTGTCGCTCAGGCCCGGAGTGGCCGTGCGATGAGGACCCGTTCGCCGGTGCGTGTCGCGGTGACCTGCCAGCGGGTGCCGCAATGGCAGAACAAATCGCCGGGCCCGATGCGCTCGGAGAGCTCGACGATCTCCACCCGGGGGCCGTCCTCGGCCTCCAGGATCACCACCCGCGGGCTGCCGGGGCTTTCGCCGTCGGCCTGCCGGCCGGCTGCACGCGGTTTCGGCTCGAGCTGCTCGGGGTCCCTCACTGACGTCCTCTTCAGAATAAGACGCAAGAACCGCGCCAATGGTTCCCGACATCTGGTTCTACGGAGCGGCGCGGCGCTGCGTTGCCCATTTCGGGAGCCCTCCTCCGCGAAGCGGGAAGTGGAGCGACCGCCGCGGTGGACGGGAGCGTCCTCCGTGAAGGCCGGGTCGGACCCGGCGATGGCGTAGAATGCCCGGCGTGCGGGGGACATCTGATGGTTGAGGCCGAGCGCGGCGTGCTGTTCATCGTGTCGTCGCCTTCGGGCGGCGGCAAGACCACCCTGATCCGCGAGACCATCGCACGGCTCGCCGCGAGTGGCGTCGAAGGGCATTTCTCGGTGTCGCACACCACCCGGCCCGCCCGTCCGGCGGAGACGAACGGCGTCGACTACCATTTCGTCGACGACGAGGGCTTCGAGGCCATGGTGCAGCGCGGCGAGTTCCTGGAGTGGGCGGAGTACGCCGGCTTTCACTACGGCACCTCCCGGGCGGCGGTCGAGCTCGAGCTCGCGGCCGGCCGCGACGTCTTCCTCGACATCGAGGTGCAGGGGGCGAACCAGGTCAAGACCCAGATCCCGGACGTGGTGAAGATCTTCGTCTACCCGCCCTCCTTCGAGGTGCTGCAATCGCGGCTCATGGAGCGGCGCCAGGACCCGCCGGAGGCCATCCGACGTCGCATGCAGTGGGCCCTGCGGGAGTTCCAGGTCGCGGGGGAGTTCGATTATGCTATTATCAACGACCGTCTCGAGGAGGCGGTGAGCGCCCTGTTCGGCATCTGTGTCGCCGAGCATCACAAGTCGACCCGAATCAAACCCCGGTTGGACGCCATCCGCAAGGCGTTCCAGGAATCACTCGAGAGGGACTTCGCCCGATGATCCAGCTACCAGAAGAGTTCGACTCCATCTTCCGCTACATCGTGGTGGTTTCGCAGCGCGCCGAGCAGCTCATCAACGGCGCCAGGCCACGCACCGAGAGCCGGCACGCCAAGCCGACGCTGAAGGCCCGCGACGACGTCGAGGCCGGCGCGGTCAACTGGCGCGTGCTCACCCAGGAGGAGCTCGACGCCCACCGCCAGGCCCTGGTCGAGCAGCTCCGCGCCGAGATGGACGCCGCCGGCGACCGCGACGTGCGGCAGCCGATTCCCGACGTGCTGCCGACCGGCGTGGCGCCGGACGTGGACGAGGACGAGGATCGTGACGACGAGCTGCTGCGCCTGCAGAAGCTGCTCGGCATGACCCGGGGGACCGCGCCCGTCGCTGGAGACGAGGACGAGGACGAAAAAGACGCCGAGGACGCCGAGCTCGACCTCGAAGAGGACTTCGATGCCGAGGAGGAGGACTGAGCCCGCTGCCTCAGGCCCTCCTGCCCGCGCCGCCGCGGTGAGGGCGGTGCGCGGGCTCTGATGCGCCCCCGGGACCTCGGCCGCTACCTCGGGGACGTGGGCTGGGCGTCCTCCCCGGTGCCCCCGGCGGACACCGCAGCCGACGATCTCGAGGCCGTGGCGCGCACCGCGGCGGCCTGCACCCTGTGTCGTCTCTCGAAGACGCGGCAGACGGTCGTCTTCGGAGAGGGCGACCCGCGGGCGGCGCTGATGTTCATCGGCGAGGGCCCGGGCGCCGACGAGGACCGCACTGGAAGGCCCTTCGTCGGCCAGGCGGGGCAGCTTCTCGACCGGATGATCTCCGCGATGGGCCTCGAGCGCAACCAGGTCTACATCACCAACATCGTCAAGTGCCGGCCGCCCGGCAACCGCGACCCCAAGGAGGACGAGGTCACGCCCTGCGCGCCCTACCTCGACCGGCAGATCGACCTCATCGAGCCCCGGGTCCTGGTGGCGCTGGGGAAACCGGCCTCCCACCGGCTGACCGG
>DATIVB010000580.1:0-8620 GCA_035466375.1 Chondromyces sp. | reverse complement strand
GGCGGCGGCCCGGCTGCGGGAGCTGATGTGGGAAGGCGCCGGCCTGGAGCGCGATGCGGCCGGCCTGCGGCGGGCGGCCGTCGGGCTCGCCGAGCTCGCCGCCGCCGCGCCGCCCGGGCGCTGCGAGCTCGACAGCATGCTCCTGGTGGCGTCGCTCGTGGTGCGGGCGGCCGCCGCGCGCACCGAGAGCCGGGGGGCGCACCTGCGGGCCGACTTCCCGAGTCCCGCCGGGTGCTGGCGGCAGCCGCTGGTTTTCGAGAACGGGCGGATGCTGCAACCCCGACCGATGGCGCACAGCGTCTCGACATGAGTCCTCGTCGCGGAAGGCGCGGGGACGGACCTGCGGAGGCACCATGACAGCGATCCAGTCGCCGCTCCCGTTGATGTACGAGGAGATCGTCCGCCGGGCGCTGCTCGAGGACCTCGGCCGCGCCGGCGACCTCACCACCGACGCCGTGGTCGGGTCCGGTGCGGACGCCGCGGCGCGCGTCGTCGCCCGCCGCGAGGGCCGGCTGGCCGGGGTCGGGATCGCCGCGGCGGCGTTCCGGCAGCTCGACCCCGCGCTCGCGCTCGAGCAGGAGATCTGCGACGGCAGCGATCTCGAGGCGGGGGCCGAAGTGCTGCGGCTGCGCGGCTCGGCGCGGGCCATCCTCAGCGGCGAGCGCACCGCCCTCAACCTCCTCGGCCACCTGTGCGGCGTCGCCACCCTCACCCGCTCCTACGTCCGGGCCGTGGCAGGCAGCTCCGCCAGGGTCGTGTGCACCCGCAAGACGACGCCCGGGCTGCGCGCGCTCGAGAAGTACGCGGTGCGCTGCGGCGGCGGCGCCAATCACCGCTTCGGCCTCGACGATGCGGTGCTCATCAAGGACAACCACCTCGCCGTCGCCGGCGGCGTGCGCGCCGCGGTCGAGAGGGTGCGGTCGGCGGTCGGCCACCTGGTGAAGATCGAGCTCGAGGTGGACACGCTCGAGCAGCTCACGGCCGGGCTCGAGCTCGAGGTCGATGCGGTGCTGCTCGACAACATGGACCTCGCCACCCTGCGCGAGGCGGTGCTTCTGGTGGGCGGCCGCTGCACCACCGAGGCCTCGGGAGGCATCGACCTCGGGTCGGCCGCGGCGATCGCCGCCACCGGCGTCGACCTGCTGTCGGTCGGCGCGCTCACCCACTCGGCGCCGTGGTTCGACGTATCGCTCGAGGTCGAAGCGGACTGAGCCCGTTCCCCCAGGCGTGTGCCATAATCCGCGCCTTCGGGGAGGGACTGATGGACCGAACGCGCGCCGGCCTCGACGACGAAACTCTCGGTTTCGTGCTGCAGACCCTGAAAACGGTGACCGGGCGGCGGCTCGACCAGGAGACCCGCCTGGCGCTCGACGAGCGCGCGGAGTTTCCTTTCGAGCTCGTCGACGAGATGCTCGGCCCCGAGCTCGGGCTGCACCTGCTCTTCCTGCCCGAGGAGGTGGGCGGCCTCGGCGGCGGCGGCCGCGACCTCTTCCGCGTCTCCGAGGAGATGGCGCGGGTCGACCTCGGGGTCGCCACCGCCTTCCTGGCTATCGCCCTCGGAGTCGACCCGATCATCGTCGGCGGCACCGCCGAGCAGAAGCGCCACTGGCTCGGGCGCATCGCCGACGAGGGCCTGATCGTCGCCTACGGCGTCACCGAGCCCGAGGCGGGCTCCAACATCGCCAACCTCAAGACCGTGGCGACGCCCCTCCTCGACACCGACGGCGCGGTGCGCGCCTACCGCATCGACGGCACCAAGCAGTTCATCACCAACGGCGGCGTCGCCCGCATCTACACCGTGCTCGCGCGGACTCCGAACGGCCCCTCGTTCTTCGTCGTCGAGCGCGAGACGCCGGGGTTCTCGGTCGGCGCACCGGAGCACAAGCACGGCATCCGCGCCTCCGACACGACCCAGATCGTGCTCGAAGGCGTGGAGGTCCCGGCCGACAACCTGCTCGGGCTCGAAGAGGGCAAGGGGCTGGAGCAGGCCAACGAGGTCTTCGGCTTCACCCGCATGATGGTCGCCGCCTTCGGCCTCGGGGCCGGCGAGGAGGCCCTGCAGCGGGCCATCCGCTACGGGCTGGAGCGCATCCAGTTCGGCGAGCCCCTGTACCGCAAGCAGGGCTTCACCCACAAGCTCATCGTGCCGCACGCGGTGCGGCTGGAGGCGGCGCGGGCCTACTGCGAGGAAGTGGCGGCGCGGCTCGACGCCGGCGAGCCGGGCCTGCAGGTGGAGGGTGCGGTGGCCAAGCTCTTCGCCACCGAGGCCGGCAACGCGGCCGCGGACGCCGCCATCCAGGCCCACGGCGGCTACGGCTACACCCACGAGTACGAGGTCGAGAAGATCCGCCGCGACGTGCGCATCACAACGATCTACGAGGGCACCTCGGAGATTCAGCAGAGCATCATCGGCACCCACCGCTGGCGGGTGGTGGTCAAGACGCGGGGCGGCTTCTACCGCGACATGGCGACCCCGCTGCGCGAGCTCGGCACCGGCGAGGCGGCCGCGCTGGCGGCCGAGGCGCTGGCCGAGACCTTTCTCGCCTGCCACACCCGCAAGCTGCCGCGCGAGCAGTGGGCGATGTTCGAGCTCGCCCGGCTCGCTGCCGAGGTCGAGACCGCGGTGGCGCTCGCGCGCAAGGCGGCCCGCGACGCGAGCCCGCGCAAGGAGCTCCTGATGGCCAGCGCTCGCCTGCACGGCGCCGCCGCGGCGCGGGACGTTGCGGTTACCGGACTGCGGCTGCTGCTGGCCAGCGGACGCTACGAGGGCGCCGAGATCACCGCGTTCAGGGAGGCGGTCCGCTTCGACGATCTGCTGGGCGCGGCCGAGGGAGAGCTCGAGCTGATGGGCGTCGTGGCGACGGCGCTCGAGGCGGAGAACGCCTGACGCGGGGCGCTCAGGCGGCGTCGTCGCGGTTGGCGTCGTCGGGGTTGATGAAGCTCCCGTAGACCGCGAGCCCGATGACCGAGAACACTCCCATCAGCATGACGCCGCCGAAGAACACCTCCGGCTGCGTCGCCAGGCCGGCCTCGTGGGGCACCCGGATGAAGCGCTCGTAGAGCCACCCGGCCCAAGGGCCGGAGTAGAAGTTGCCGATGAAGATGGCGAAGAACGAGTAGCCGAGGTAGAGGGCCACCTGGTCTTTCGGAGCGACGGTGCCGCAGTACTCGAAGAACCGCGCCGAGCAGGTCATCTCGCCCAGCGACCAGACGAAGATGCCGAGCGCGACGACGGTGGCCGCCGGCGACATCGCCGGCAGGACCCACGACGCGGTGGCGACGGTGGTGCCCACCAGCATCGCCCGCAGGGTCGGCCAGCGCCGGGTCAGGTAGGAGATCGGCGCCTGCAACAGCACGATCAGCAGCGCGTCGAGCGAGATCAGCACCTCGGGGTTGAGCCAGTGGCCGGCGAACCGGGTGATGGGCACGACGCGGTCGATCGCGGCTTCGGCGGCGCCGAGGTCGGTGAAGGTCTCGACGTAGAGCGGCATGAAGCCGAAGAGCACGTTGATCATCCCCCAGAAGCCGGAGAAGATCACCAGCAGCGCCACGAAGCGCCAGTTGGCCAGCACCATGACGATCTCGCGGGCGATGTCCGCCAGGGACTTGCCCGACTGGCGCTCGGCGGCCGGCACCGGCTCGCGGAAAGCGAGGATGGCCTGGGCGAGCATCAGCGCGCAGGCGGCCGCCGACACCCAGAAGACGTAGTGGAACTCGGTGCGGTTGCGCACCTGGGCGGCGACCACGGGGCCGATCAGCCCACCGGCGTTGATCATCATGTAGTAGAGCCCGAAGCCCACCGGCCGCGTGCTGCCCTTCTCGGTGGTGCGGGTGACCGAGCCCGAGATGGTCGGTTTGATGATCGAGCCGCCCACCGCGATGAGCCCGAGGGCCGCGCAGATGACGCCGAAGTCGGTCGAGGTTCCGAGCAGGAAGTAGCCGCCGGTCAGCGTCGCGAAGGCGACGATCAGCGCCGGCTTGTAGCCGAAGCGGTCGGCGAGGGCGCCCGCGAGGACCGGCAGGAAGTACAGCGTGGCGGTGAAGATGCCGTACACCCAGCCGAAGGTGTCGGCGGGCACGCCGAGGCGGTCGACGATGTAGATCCCGAGCACCATCACCATGCCGTAGTAGGCGAGGCGCTCGAAGAGCTCCATGATCACGGCGGACCACAGAGTGCCGGGCAGCTGGCGGGCGAGCTTGAAGTCCATGGGGGCGGATTGTAGCTGAATCAGGAATTGGGAATGAGGAATTAGGAATTTCCGACCGCCCTCGCCTCACCCGGGCGGGCGGTCTTCGTTGAACGTTAGAACGTTGAACGTTGGAACGTTCCCACCCACCCCCGCAGGTCTTTAGGGGGGGTGGGTGGCATTCCTAATTCCTAAATTCCTAATTCCTCATTCTTGGGTGCTTGCGACCGGCGCTGCCGGGCTGGTGACCCGCTGGCGCGCGCCCCTGAGGTCGTCGAACTGCAGCCACTCGACGTCCTTCCAGTAGTCGTGGACCGAGTCCGGCGCACCGGGGTCGGCGATCTCGACGCCCACCGCTTCGAGGAATGTCCCGGTGGCGGCGTAGTAGCCCGCCAGCGCCTTGCGGTAGTTGACGCGGGCCCGGATCTCGGCGAACTGGGCGTCGGCCAGGGCGCGCTGGATCTCGGACACCTGGAAGTTGGTCGACAGCCCGTTGGCGAACTTGGTCTCCTCGGCCTCGAGGTTGCGCACCGCGAGGTGCCGCGCCGCGACCGCCGCGTCGATGGCGGCCGCCCCGTCGTAGAGCGCCCGCACCGCGACCCGCACCTGCTGGGTGATGTCCTGGCGCAGGGACGCGAGCTCGACGCCCGCGCGCTCGCGCCGGAAGCGGTCCGCCGCCAGCTGCTCCTTGGCCAGGTGGTTGCCCACCGGCACCGAGTAGCTCACGCCGAGGGTCCAGCGCGGAAAGTCGAAGTCGAAGACCTGGCTGGCGGCATCGCCCCAGCCGTCGCGAATGGTGACCGGCTCGCCGGTGTCGGGGTCTTCGATCGTGGAGGTGCCGCTGACCCCCGACCAGCCGTAGCTGCCGGTGAGGTCGAGCCGCGGCAGGGCGCGGTTGCGGGAGACCTTGACGTTGTGGTCGAGGCGTTCCAGCTCGAGCTCCTGTTGGATGATCGCGGGGCGCTTTTCGAGCGCGGTTTCGAGGGAGTCCTGAAGGTCGGGCAGAACCGGCTCCATCTCGTAAGAGTCGACGGTCTCGATCTTGACCTCCCACTCGTGGGGAAGGTCGAAGCCGAGCAGCCCCTTGAGCGCGTCCTCGGCGTTGGCGGTGGCGTTGCGGGCGTAGATCAGCTCCTGCTGGCGGGTCGCCACCGTCGCTTCGGACTGGACGGTGTCGATGGGCGCCGAGGTGCCGACCTCGACCCGCTGCCGGGTCTCCTCGAGCAGCTGCACGGCCAGCGCCAGCGACTGCTCGGTGACGCCGACCGCCTCGCGGGTGGCGACCAGCTCCCAGTAGGCCTGCTCGACCTCGGCGAGGAGCATGATGATCCCCACCTCGAAGCCGACCGCTGTCTGCTGGCGGATGTTCTCGGCGATGATGATCTGCGACCGGGTGACGGTGGTGCCGAAGCCGTTGAGCAGCGGCTGGGTCAGACTGAGCCGGAGCCCGGCGTCCCAGCGCGGGTTGAGGAAGAAGAACTCGGAGTTGGTCTCGCCGCGCAGCGTCGTCCAGTCGGCCGAAAGCTGGGTGCTGCTCGGCAGCAGCTGGTCGACGCCGATGCCGAAGCGCGTGTTGCGGCTCTCGGCGACGTTCGCGCCCTCGAGGACGGTGGAGGTCGGAGTCCTCGTGAAGTCGCCGTTGATGAAGGCGCTGAGGAAGGGATCGAAAATCCCGCCCGAGCCGCGCAGGTTGGCGTCGGCGATGGCGATGTCGTAGCGGCCGACGTGGAGCCCGAGATTGCGTGCGAGGGCCAGCTGGTAGGCCCCGACGAGATCGAGCTCGAGGACGTCGCCCGGCGCTGCCGGCAGGGGGCCCGGCTCGGTCGGGAACACGGTCACGTCGAGCTCGGCGGCCCGTCCGGAAAGCGCCGGCATCAGCATCAGACAAAGAGCGAGCAGCGCGGTCGTCGTCGATTTCACCTTGGGTCCTCCTTGCTCGTCCCGTAACCCACAAGAACTACGCACTCCGAGGCGAAAGGTTCGCCGGGCCGGCGCCCCGCGTCAACTGGGAGACGGCGGATCCTGACGATTCTTAATGATGCAGTGATCGCGATGATCGCATACCGCTGCGTCGCCAATCGGGTGCAGGATACTGCAGTTCACAGCGTGGAGGCCGGGTCGACGTCGACGATCCGGCGCACGCGGGCCGGCAGCGGCTGTTGCTCGACGGCCGCCAGGGCCTCGCGCAACAGCTCGCGGTTGGCGGCCGACACCAGGATCTGCCACCTCCAGAGGCCGCGGATCCGCTCCAGCGGCGCTGGCGACGGCCCGCGCAGGCGGACCCGTCCGGGCGGCGGCTGCAGCGCCCGCGCCCCGGCCTCGGCCGCGTCCCGGGCGAGCCGTTCCTGGGCCGACTCGTAGCGCACGAGCGCGAGCCGGCTGACGGGCGGGTAGGAGAAGCTGCGCCGGAACAGGAGCTCCTCGGCGAGAAAGGTGGTGACGTCGTGCCGGCTGGCGAGCCGCACCGCGGGGTGGTCCGGGTAGTAGGTCTGGATGACCACCAGCCCCGGCCGCTCGCCGCGCCCGGCCCGCCCGGCCACCTGCGTCAGGAGCTGGAAGGTCCGCTCGCCGGCGCGGAAATCGGGCAGCCCGAGCATGGCGTCGGCCGAGATCACGCCGGTCAGGGTGACGTTGGGGAAGTGGTGCCCCTTGGCGACCATCTGGGTCCCGATCAGGACCTGCACCGTGCCCGCGGCGAAGGCGCCGAGGGTGTCCTGGAGGCCGGAGCGGCGGCGCACCGTGTCGCGGTCGAGAATGGCGCTGGTGGCCTCCGGCATCAGCCGCGCGAGGTGGGCGGCCACCTTCTCGGTGCCGGCCCCGACCGCGTCGAGGAGGTCCCCGTTGCAGGCGGGGCAGCTCTGCGGCGTCGCCTGTCGGTGGCCGCAGTAGTGGCAGCGCAGGTCGCCCGAACGGCGGTGGACCACCAGCGACACCGAGCAGTCGGGGCACTGGATGCGGTGGCCGCAGTCGCGGCACAGCAGGATCGGCGCCCAGCCGCGCCGCTGCATGAGGAGGATCGCCTGCTCGCCCCGCTCGAGGGTCGATGCCAGGGCCTCGCGCAGGCGACGCGAGAACAGGGTCCGGCCCTGCTCGCCCGGCTCCGGGGACTCGGTCCTCAGGTCCACCACCTCGACCTCGGGCAGGGCGCCCCCCGCCACCCGCCGGGTCAGCCGCAGCTGCTGCGCGAGGCCGCGCTCGACCAGCGCCGAGGCCTCCACCGACGGCGTCGCCGAGCACAGCATCACCGGCAGACCGAGGTGCTGCGCGGCCACCAGCGCGAGGTCGCGGGCGTGGTAGCGGGGCGCCTCCTGCTGCTTGTAGGCGGCATCGTGCTCCTCGTCGACGGCGATGAATCCCAGGTCGGCGAGCGGCGCGAACAGGGCGGAGCGCGGCCCCACCACGACCCGGGCGCCGCCGGCGCGGATCCGGCGCCACTCGCGCCAGCGTTCGCCGTCGGAGAGGGCGGAGTGGAGCACCGCCGCCAGGGCGCCGAAACGGCGCTCGACCGCGCCCGAGGC
Organism: Chondromyces sp.; assembly: GCA_035466375.1. Lineage (GTDB taxonomy): Bacteria > Acidobacteriota > Thermoanaerobaculia > Thermoanaerobaculales > Sulfomarinibacteraceae > Sulfomarinibacter. The sequence goes on along the minus strand of DATIVB010000580.1, from coordinate 915 downwards.
GGCGGGCGTGAGGCCGATCTCCGGCACCAGCACCAGGCCGCTGCGGCCGCGGGCGAGGGCGGCCTCCAGGCAGCGCAGGTACACCTCGGTCTTGCCGGAGCCGGTGATTCCTTCGAGGAGGACCGGGGTGAAGCGCTCGGCGTCGAGGCCCACGACCACCGCATCCACGGCCTGCTGCTGCTCGTCGGTCAGCTGCGGCCGGCTGTCCGCCGGCCGCAGCACCCAGCGCGGCCGGCGCTCGGGCGCCTGGAGGAAACGCACGACCAGGCCGGCGCGATCCATGGCGCGCAGGGTCGAGGGCGAGCAGCCGACCTCGGCACAGACCTCGGCCACCAGCGCCGGCCGCCCCTGCTCCGACAGCCACTGCAGGATCTCCCGCCGGCGCGGAGCGCGGGCGCAGCGCTCGAGGAGCTCCTCGATGGGGGCCGCCGGGAGCTTGACCCCCGCCACCTCGGCCTCGGGCGCCCGGTCGCGGCGGCGGGCGCCGACCGTGGCCAGGCCGCCCTCCACCAGGGCGTCGAGCGGCGCGCGGCTGGCGGCGCCCGCGCGGGCGAGGAGGGCCGGCACCCCGAGCTTGGAGGTCTCCTGCAGCACGGCAAGCAGTGCGCCGCGCTTGCCCGGGAGGGCGCCGGGGTCGGCGGCGGCCCCGGCCGGAGTCAGGCGCGCGAGTTCGCCGTCGGCGCGCAGCAGGCCCACCGGCAGCACTGCGGCCAGAGTGTCGCCGAGCGGGCAGCGGTAGTACTCGGCGATGAAGCGTGCGAGGTGGAAGAGGTGCTCGGGCAGCAGCGGCTCGACGTCGAGGACCTGGGCCAGCTCGCGGATCGTTGCCGGGTCGAGGTCGGTCGCGTCGCGGGTGGCGACCAGGACCCCGGTGACGGTCTTGTTGCGCAGCGGGACGCGGACCCGCACCCCGGC
>DATIVB010000579.1:0-42520 GCA_035466375.1 Chondromyces sp. | reverse complement strand
CCGCCCGGCCGCGAGGCGTACCCCGGCGACGTCTTCTACCTCCACTCTCGGCTGCTGGAACGCGCCGCCAAGCTCAACGACTCTCTGGGCGGCGGCAGCCTGACCGCCCTGCCGGTGATCGAGACCCAGATGGGCGACGTCTCGGCCTACATCCCGACCAACGTCATCTCCATCACCGACGGCCAGATCTACCTCGAGGGCGACCTGTTCTTCGCCGGCCAGCGGCCGGCCGTGAACGTCGGCCTGTCGGTCAGCCGGGTCGGCGGCAACGCCCAGATCAAGGCCATGAAGAAGATCGCCGGCTCGCTCCGCCTCGACCTAGCCCAGTACCGCGAGCTCGCCGCCTTCGCCCAGTTCGGCTCCGACCTCGACAAGGCGACCCAACGCCAGCTCGCCCGCGGCGAACGGCTGCTCGAGATCCTCAAGCAGGGCCAGTTCGCGCCGCTGCCGGTGGGCCTCCAGATCGTGTCCATCTTCGCCGGCACCAAGGGCTTCATGGACGGTCTCAAGGTGTCGGCCATCGGCGCGTTCGAGCCCTACATGCACCGCTTCGTCGAGGCCGAGGGGGCCGAGGTCCTCAAGACCATCGTGTCCACCGGCGAGCTCAGCGACGACAGCGCCGACAAGCTCGGCGAGCTGATCAAGAAGGCGGTGGACCTGTTCCTGAAGGAGCACCCGGAGGCCAGCGTTGCCCAGCACTAGGGATCTCACCCGTCGCATCCGCTCGGTCAAGGGGACGCAGCAGATCACCAAGGCCATGAAGATGGTGGCGGCGGCGAAGCTGCGCCGCGCCCAGGCCGCGGTCACCAACGCCCGGCCCTGGGCCGACACCCTGTCCAAGGTCCTCGCCAACGTCGCCGCCCGGACCGAGGAGAGCCACCCCCTGCTCGAGCGCCGCGACGGCGGCCGCGTCTGGCTCGTGGTGGTGTCCTCGGACAAGGGCCTGTGCGGCTCGTTCAACGCCAACCTGCTGCGACGCGTCGCCAAGGACCTCAAGGAGCAGCGCTGGCCCGACGTCGAGGTGGTCGCCATCGGCCGCAAGGCGTCGGACTTCTTCCGGCGCCGGGACTGGCCGGTCGCCCACCAGGAGCGCGACACCATGAGCAACCTCAGCGCCGCCGACGGACCCCGTCTCGGCGCCATGTTCATGAAGGCCTTCACCTCGGGCCAGGTGGACGAGGTCTGGCTGGCCTACAACAAGTTCGTCAGCATCCTCCGCCAGGAGATCACCTTCGAGCAGCTGCTGCCGATCGTCCCGCCCGAGACGGACGCCGAAGACGGTGCAGACACCACCGACTACCTCTACGAGCCCGACGCCGCCGGCCTCCTCGCCGAGCTGCTGCCGCGCTACGTCGAGACCGAGATCCAGCGGGTCCTGTATGACTCGGCGGCGGCCGAGCAGGCGGCGCGGATGACCTCCATGGGCGCCGCCACCAAGAACGCGGGCGAGATGATCGACGCCCTGACCCAGCTCTACAACCGCACCCGTCAGGCCGCCATCACCAAGGAGCTGATCGAGATCGTATCGGGCGCGCAGGCGCTCGCTGACTAGGAGAGACAGCATGACTCAGCAGGTCGAAGGACGCGTCGTTCAGGTCATCGGTCCGGTGGTCGACGTGGAGTTTCCGGACCAGCACCTCCCCAGCATCTTAAACGCCGTCCGCATCAAGGACGACGCCGTGCTCGGCGTCGAGAAGCTCGACGTCACCGTCGAGGTCGCCCAGCACCTCGGCGAGAGCCGCGCCCGCTGTATCGCCATGCAGCCCACCGAGGGCATGGTCCGCGGCATGACCGCGGTCGACCTCGGCGAGCCGATCACGGTGCCGGTCGGCCGCAAGACGCTGGGCCGCGTGCTCGGCGTCCTCGGCCAGGAGGTGGACGGCATGGGCCCGGTCAACGCCGAGAAGCGCATGCCCATTCACCGCGAGGCGCCGTCCCTGGAGGAGCAGTCCACCGAAACCGAGATGTTCGAGACCGGCATCAAGGTCGTCGACCTCCTCGAGCCCTACACCAAGGGCGGCAAGACCGGTCTGTTCGGCGGCGCCGGCGTCGGCAAGACCGTCATCATCATGGAGCTCATCAACAACGTCGCCCTCCAGCACGGCGGCTTCTCGGTCTTCGCCGGGGTCGGCGAACGGACCCGCGAGGGCAACGACCTCTGGCTCGAGATGACCGAGGCCGGGGTCATCGATCCCAAGAGCTGGGAGGACTCCAAGGCGTCGCTGATCTACGGCCAGATGACCGAGCCGCCGGGTGCCCGCCTCCGCGTTGGCCTCACCGCGCTCACGGTCGCCGAGCACTTCCGCGACTCCGAGGGCCAGGACGTGCTCCTGTTCATCGACAACATCTTCCGATTCACCCAGGCGGGTTCCGAGGTGTCGGCGCTGCTCGGTCGAATGCCGTCCGCAGTCGGCTACCAGCCCAACCTGGCCACCGAGATGGGCGAGCTCCAGGAGCGCATCACCTCGACCAAGTCCGGCTCGGTGACCTCGGTGCAGGCGATCTACGTGCCCGCCGACGACCTCACCGACCCGGCGCCGGCGACCGCCTTCGCCCACCTCGACGCGACCTCGGTGCTGTCGCGGCAGATCGCCGAGCTCGGCATCTACCCCGCCGTCGACCCACTGGCCTCGACCTCGCGCATCCTCGACCCCCTGATCGTCGGCGAGGAGCACTACATGGTGGCCCGCGAGACCCAGCGCATCCTCCAGCGCTACAAGGACCTCCAGGACATCATCGCGATCCTCGGCATCGACGAGCTGTCCGAGGAGGACAAGCTCACCGTCGCCCGGGCCCGCAAGATCCAGCGCTTCCTGTCCCAGCCCTTCCACGTCGCCGAGCAGTTCACCGGCTTCAAGGGCCGCTACGTCAAGGTCGAGGACACCATCAAGGGCTTCAAGATGCTGTGCAGCGGCGAGCTCGACCACCTGCCCGAGCAGGCCTTCCTGTACGTCGGCGGCATCGAGGAGGCGATCGAGAAGGCCGAGCGGATGAAGGCGGAGGGCTGACATGGCCGACCGTCTGCACCTCGAGATCGTCACCCCGAGCCGCCGGGTGGTGGAAGCGGAGGTCGACGAGGTGCGGCTGCCCGGCGCTCTCGGCGAGATGGGGGTGCTGCCCGGCCACATCCCGCTGCTGACCTCCCTGGCCGCCGGCACCCTGACCTACTTCACCGGCTCGACGGTGGTCAAGTACGCCGTCCGCGGCGGCTTCGCCGAGGTCCTGCCGGACCGGGTCACCGTCCTCGCCGCGGTCGCCAAGGCACCCGCCGACATCGACGTGGAGGCCGCCCGGGCGACCCTTCAGCAGACCCAGGACAAGCTCAAAGACGCCACCGCGGAGGAGCTCGACGAGCTCAACGCCACCATCCGCCTGGCCGAGACCGAGATCGAGATCACGGCCGGCCCGGTCCACTGACCGGGCCTCGAGCCGAAGCGACTCCCGGCGCCCCCGCGAGGGGGCGTCGTCGCGTTGCGGCCGCCACCGGCGGATTGACAGGCGCGGGGCGGACGGCCTAGCTTTCCGGGACGGCGGTGGCCACCGACCGGCGACACGAAGGACCACGGGGAAGGTGACGACATGGGTGCACCGGCAGGTCGCGGGCAGTGGAGCTCGCAGCTCGGGTTCGTCCTCGCGGCGGCGGGGTCGGCGATCGGTCTCGGCAACATCTGGCGCTTCCCCTACTCCGCCGGCGAGAACGGCGGTGGGGCCTTCCTGTTGGTCTACCTGGTGTGCGTCGTGTGCCTGGGCCTGCCGGTGATGCTGCTCGAGATCAGCCTCGGCCGCGCGACCGCGAAGAACCCGGTCGGCGCGATCCGGGCGATTCGTCCCCGCGGGCCGTGGAAGGGTCTCGGGTACCTGGCCATCGTCACCGGGGTCGGCATCCTCTCCTTTTACGCGGTCATCGCCGGCCAGGTCCTCGCCACCTTCGTGGACTTCAGCCAGCGGGTGGTCACCGGCGACGTGCTTTTCGCGAGCTACGGCGCCGGCGCGGCGGTCGGCTTTTTCGCGCTGTTCCTGCTGCTCACCCTGCTGGTGGTGGTCGGGGGCGTCCAGCGCGGCATCGAGCGCTGGGCCAAGATCCTCATGCCCCTGCTGCTCGTCCTGATGGTCGTGATCATCATCCGCGGGCTGCTCCTGCCGGGAGCCGGGGAGGGGCTGCGTTGGCTGTTCATGCCGGACTTCGGCAAGCTCAATTTGCAGGTGGTGCTCGACGCCATGGCCCAGGCCTTCTTCTCCCTGTCCCTGGGCATGGGGGCCATGCTGACCTACGGCTCCTACCTGTCCAAGCGGCAGGACATCCTCCACTGCGGCTCATGGGTGGTTTTCTTCGACACCCTGATCGCGATCCTGGCCGGCCTCATGATCTTCCCGGCCCTGTTCGCCCTCGGCCAGCAGCCTGACGCCGGGCCGGCCCTCATCTTCAACGTCCTGCCGGCGGTGTTCGAGGTCATGGCCGGCGGGGTCGTGATCGGCGCCGTCTTCTTCTGCCTGCTCAGCGTCGCGGCCCTGACCTCCACCGTCTCCCTGCTCGAGGTCGTGTCGGCCTACTTCATCGACGAGCTCGGCTGGTCGCGCCGGCGAACGGTCTGGACCGCCGCCGCCATCACCTTGCTGGTGGGCGTCCCGGCGGCCCTGGCCTGGGTCGGGGCGAGCCCCTGGGCCACCGTCTCCCTGCTCGGCCTCGAGGGCGTGTTCTCCCTCATGGACTTCGCCTTCGTCAACGTCTCCCTGCCCCTGGGGGCGGTGCTGCTGTGCCTGTTCGGGGTCTTTGTCTGGGGCCTCGGGCCGGCATCGGAGGAGATCCAGTCCTCGTCGCGGTCCTTCGCGGCCGTCGCCCCCATCTGGCGCTTCTTCGTACGCTTCATCTGCCCGCTGTTCATCGCGATCATCCTGGTCACCCAGTTTCTGTCGCCGTGAAGTTGTTGCCATCCGGGTGGGCTTGATCTAGAATACGCCCCCGGTTCGGGGCGTAGCTCAGCCTGGCAGAGCGCACGGTTCGGGACCGTGAGGCCGGTGGTTCAAATCCACTCGCCCCGACCATGACGACACCGAAACGCGGCGGGCCGATCCCGCCGCGTTTCGGTGTCGGCTTTGACTTACGCTTCATGTTCGCCTATCCTGGGGCCGGGAGGGGCCCGATGACCTATCTGACGGAGCGCCAACGGGACGTTCTGGCCTTCATCGAGGGCGAGCTCGACCGCACGGGCGTCGCGCCCACCCTGCGCGAGATCTCCGAGCGCTTCGGCTTCGCCTCCACCGCCAGCGCCCAGAAGCACATCGCCCTGCTCGAGCGCAAGGGCTTCCTGCGGCGCGAGAAGCACCAGAAGCGGGGTCTGGTTCTCGCCGGGCGCGACCAGGGTGACGACCGCGACGGCCGCGAGCTCGAGCTGCTCGGGCTGGTGGCGGCGGGCTCGCCCATCGAGTCGCTGCCCGACCCGGAGACCGTGAGCGTACCCCCGGACTTCGTGCGCCGCGGCGAGCACTTCGTCTTGAAGGTGCGAGGCGAGTCCATGATCGACGACGGCATCCACGACGGCGATCTGGTGGTGGTGCAGCGGGCGTCGAAGGCCGACGACGGCGACATGGTGGTCGCCCTGATCGAGGGCGAGGTCACCCTCAAGCGCCTCTATCGGCTGGGTCGGGACCGGATCCGGCTGCAGCCCGCCAACCCCGAGATGTCGCCGATTCTGGTCGCTGCCGGTGACGTGACCGTCCAGGGAGTGGTGGTGGGGCTGCTCCGCCGCTACTGAGATCGGGCCCGCGCCCTTCTTGACTGTCGCCTCCGACTTCGGTAGCGTGCCGTCATGGCCCAGCTTGACGAGATCACGGTGGTCGTGACGTCCGTGGGGACCGAGCAGCAGGCAGTGGAGATCTCGGAGGAGCTCATCGCCCGGCGCCTCGCAACCTGCGTCAACATCGTCCCCTGCCTGCGGTCGATCTATCGCTGGAAGGGCAAGATCTGCGAGGACACCGAGTACCTGCTCTTCATCAAGACGCCCATGGTCCTCTTCGAGCGGGTGTCCGACGCGATTCGCGAGTTCCACTCCTACGAGCTGCCCGAGATCCTCGCCCTCCCGGTGACGGCGGCCGAGCACAACTTCCACCAGTGGATCCTCCAGATGGTCGAGCCGGGCGACGACGACAGCACCGACGACGAGCTCGACTGAGGCAGCTGCCGGATGGCCACCCCGCCGCCCATGGGTGAGCCGCCGAGCCTCCACGCCCACCTCGTCCTGACGAGCCGCTTCGAGAACATCGAGATCGCGGAGCGGGCCCTGGTCGATCTCTGCGACCGCTCGGGCTGCGACGGCGATCACCGCTACTGGATCGTCACCGCCCTGCGCGAGGCGGTGGCCAACGCCATCCGCCACGGCAATCGCCAGGACCCGTCGCGCAGCGTCCGCATCGACTACACCATCGCCGACTGCGTGGTCACCATCCGGGTCGAGGACGAGGGGGCGGGCTTCGACCCGGCACAGGTGCCCGACCCCACCGATCCGGCCAATTTGCTGCGTCCGTGCGGACGCGGTATCTTCTACATGCGGCAGTTTATGAACCAGGTCGAGTTCAGCCGCGCGCCCGGAGGCGGGACCGCGGTCGAGATGGTCCGTCGCCTCGAGCCGCAGACAAGGAGTCCAGGGGATGAAGAGTGAGATCCGGGATGTCGACGATGTTCGGATCATCGAGCTTTCGGGCAAGATCACCATCGGCAGTGGCGACGTCAAGATCCGAGAGCTCGTCGACAAGGCCCTCGCGGACGGTCAGAGCAAGATCCTCCTCGACCTCGGCGGGGTGACCGCCATCGACTCGTCCGGGATCGGCGAGATGGTCGCCTGCTACACCACCGTCACCAAGCGGGGCGGCCAGCTCAAGCTGATCCGGCTGTCGCCCAAGATCAACGACATCCTCCAGGTCACCCAGCTGATCACCGTTTTCGACGTTCTCGACACCATCCAGGAGGGGCTCGCCGCCTTCAAGTAGCGGGCCGATGCCGCGCCCGACGTCATTGCGGCTCGCCCCCGACCAGCGACTCGCCCCCGACCAGGATCTCGACGGCGTGACGGCCGTCCTCGAGGCCCTCGAGGCGAGCACCCACCAGCCCTTCGGGGCGGCACGGCACGGCGGCGGCGGTCGGCGCCACCGACACCACCACGCCGTCGCGGATCTCGAGGACGGCGGTCCATCGACCGGCCGGGCAGGCGGCGGCGCGGCCCCACCACACCGGACGGCCGGCCACCGCCACCACCACCGCGAGGTTTTTTGCCTCGTCGAGAGCCGGGCCCACCCGCGAGCCCTCGGCTGCTGCCGCCGGGGGCGCGACCCGCTGGCGGAGGGCGCGATCCTCGGCGGCGTCGAGACCGGCGCTCGCGGCTGGAGCCTCGTCCTCGGACCTCCCGCCGAGGTCCAGAGCCTCACCGGTCCGGCTCTCCTGGGCCGCGGCCCCGGCCCCGTTCGCTTTGTCGAGCGGCGCCACGGCCTCGGCGGCCGAGTCCTCCAGGGGAAGTGGCCCGATCACGTCGAGGGGCTCGGGCTCCGGGGCCCGGGGCTCGGGCGGCTCCTGGGCGAGCAGGCGCTCGGCTGCGCCGAAAGGTCGAGCCTCGTCGGGGTCGGCGGTGGGCAGGGGTGCGAGCTCGAAAATCGCCTCGTCGTCCACCGCCCGGACCCGGGGCGGCCGCTGCGGCTCCGTGGTCGGGGCCGGGTTGCGGCGCGCGACCTCGAGGGCGACCGTGGCGCCGAGCACGATCGCCGCCGCCAGCCCGAGCCAGCGAACTGCCGGCCGAACCCGTGGCGGATCGGTGGGCGGACTGCGGCGCAGGGGCTCGACGACCGCGTCCAGCGCCGGCGGCGGCGCCATGGAGCCGGCGAGCCGGGCAACCGCCTCCCGCAGCTCTCTGGCGCGCGCGAGCTCGGCCGCCAGCTCGGGATCGTCGGCCGCCCGAGCCGCGAGCCGGGCAGCTTCGGCCGCGTCGAGGTCGTCGTCGACGGCTCGGCTCACCAGCTCTCTGAGCGCGTCATCCATCACAGGTCCACCAGTCTCTTGAGCTCGGCCCGAGCCCGCGCCAGCCGCGACCGAACGGTTCCCACCGGCAGGTCGAGAACCGCGGCGATGTCGGAGTAGCTGAGGTCCTCGGCGTCGCGCAGCCAGAGCACGACCCGGTAGTGCTCTGGCAGCTGGTCCACCGCCGCCGCCACCCGCGCGAGGAGGTCCGAGGACAGGGCCTGGCGCTCCGGACCCGGGCCGGGATCCGGCGCCCTGGCCACCAGCTCGCCGTCGGGATCGTCGACCGGGGCCGGCTGCCGGCCCAGTCGGCGGCGCAGGCCCCGGAGGTAGTTCCAGGCGATCTGGAAGACCCAGGTCGAGAGCTTGGCGTCGCCGCGAAAGCCGGGCAGGCCGCGCCACACCCGCAGGAAGATCTCCTGGGTCGCATCCAGGGCCTCCTCGTCATTGCCGGTCAACCGCCGGGCCAACCGCCACACCGGGGTGCGGAAGCGCTCGTAGACCTCGTCGAAGAGCACGAGTCAAGTGTGCCATGATTTCGCCGCTTGGGCGGCGGGCCTCCCTCCTCGGGGACCGTCCGCGAGCCCCCCGCGGGCTCGAGATGCGGCGCCGGTGGCCGCCGTCGAGCGGCCGGCCGGCGGCCGCCGCGTCCCCGGACACCCAGTGAGAGTGCTCAGACGATGGCGAGTTCCCCTCGGTCGTGACGGTCGATGAGATCGCGGACCCGTCGCTCGAGCTCCCGCGCCACCGCCAGGTAGACCTCGTCGTCCTCGCCGTAGGGGTCGGTGATGGCCCAGGCCTCGGTCTCGGCGCCGAGGGAGGCCGGCAGGTGGGCGAGCCCGGCCTCGCCGAGAAGGGACACCACCACGTCGAAGTCGCGGACCTCCAGCTCGCCGAGGCCCTTGGAGCTCAGGCCCGCGGGGTCGTAGCCGAGGTCCTCCAGGGCGCGCACGGTGCCGGGCACGATCCGGCCGAAGGGCATCAGGCCCGCCGACCGGGCCACGACGCGACCGCCCCCGAGACCGCGGGCGATGGCCTCGGCCATGGGGGACCGGCAGGTGTTGCCGATGCACACGAAGAGCAGCTTGAGCGGCGTCACGGCGACATTGTAGCCCCGTCGCCGATTGACCCTGACGGGACGAGCGGGTAGCCTGGAAGCTGGGATCGGATGGAGCGGCGACGGTGGTGCTGACAGGTTACAACACCGACATCGAGCACGCGGGGACGACATACCACGTGCAGACCGAGGACAAGGGTCGGGCGAACCCGATCGTCGAGAGCCTGGTCTATGCGCGGGGTGAGATCCTCTACTCGCGGCGCACCTCGTACCGCGAGCTGGTCGAGGAGCAGGTGGAGAGCGATGCCATCGCGGTGCTCATGGAGCGCCAGCACCACACCATCGTCGAGGCCATCCGGCGGGGTCGCCTCGCCGAGCTCGGGAACGAGCCCAAGCAGCTCGGTGACGACGACGACACCAGCATCTCCCGCGATCGCGAAGCGCCGCCGGCCGAGGAGCCCTCGACAGCCGACGGGAACGGCGCGGAGCCGACTCTCGACCAGGTGATCCTGGACTATCTCGCCGCCCAGCGCGGGCGCGCCCACCTCGTGCTCCACGCCCTGGACCGCCACGACTTCGTCTACGGCAAGGCCGCGGAGATCGCGATCTCGGCGGTGGACTCCCAGTCGAGCACGCCCCAGCCAGGCGTCCGGATCACCGTCCTGTTCAAGTCGACCTCGGAGCCCCGGCGGCTGGTGCTCGCCGAGGGCGAGACCGACGACGAGGGCGTGTTCTCGGCCTCGGCGACCCTGCCCGAGTTCAGCGGCGGCACCTCGGCGGTGGTGATCACCGCCGAGTCCGACCTCGGCCAGTCCGAGATCAAGCACCTCGTCCACCGTTAGCCGCCGACGGCGGCCGACCGTGGACCAGGGCTTGCCCCTCGCGCCGATATGCGGTAGAGTGCCGGACGCCGTGGGCCGTTAGCTCAATTGGCAGAGCAAGGGACTCTTAATCCCTAGGTTGGAGGTTCGATTCCTCCACGGCTCACCATTTCCCCCTTCCGCGCGAAAGTGGCGGAACCGGTAGACGCGCGAGACTTAGGATCTCGTGGGGGTGACCCCGTGGGGGTTCGATTCCCCCCTTTCGCACCAACCGGAGTTCACACATGCCCTACAAGCTCACCGAGCACACGAACCACCGGGTCGAGATCGCCGGCAGCCTCGCCGCCGACGTCGTCGACCGCGAGCGCACCGGCATCGTCCGCTCGATCCGCGGCCGGGCCCACCTGCCGGGTTTCCGCCACGGCCGGGCCCCCGAGTCCATGATCCGGGCGCGCTTCGCCGAGGACATCGCCGAGGAGCTGCGCGAGCAGCTCAGCAAGATCCTCTGGCAGGAGGTGCTCGAAGCCGAGCCCCGTCTCGAGCCCCTGACCCCCCCGGAGGTCCGCGACCTGGGCTTCGAAGACGACGGCTCGTTCCGGCTCGTCGCCGAGCTCGAGGTCCGACCGGACTTCGAGCTGCCCGACCTCGCCGAGGCCGAGCTTCCCGAGGTCTCGCTGGAGGTCGCCGACGCCGAGATCACGGCCGAGCTCGAGCGCCTCGCCGAGGAGCACGCGGTGTGGGAGCCGGTGGAGGACGAGCCGGCGGCCGACGGGATGCTGGTCGAAGCCGAGCTCCACGGCGTCATGGAGGACTCCGACCAGGAGCCCTACCACGAGCACGACGCCCGCTTCGTGCTCGGCTCGGAGGGCGTGCCGGCCGAGGTCGGCGACGCCCTGCAGGGGGCCACGGTGGGCGAGCAGCGCACCGCCGAGCGCAGCTTCCCGGCCGACGACGACAAGACCGAGCGCGCCGGCAAGACCGTGCGCTACACCATCGACGTCAAGGCCCTCAAGCGCAAGGCGGTGCCCGAGGTCGACGACGAGCTCGCAAAGAGCCTCGGCCTCGTCGACCTCGCCGAGCTCACCGAGCGGGTCCGCACCGCCCTGGTGCGCGCCAAGACCAGCGAGCGCCGGGACACCTGGCGCCGGGCCCTCCTGGACTACCTGAGCCGGAACGTGGATCTCAATGAGCTGCCGCCGTCCCTGGTCCACAATGCGGTCCACCAGAGCCTCAACCGCATCGCCTACCAGATGGCCATGCAAGGCGTGACCCCGGAGCAGGCGGGGATCGACTGGCAGGAGCTCGGCGCCAAGGCGGAGCCGGCGGCCCGTCGGCGGGTCGCCGACACCCTGATTCTCGAGCAGCTCGCCGTCGGCTGGGAGATCGGGGTGCCGGAGGCCGAGGTCGACAGGTTCATCGCCGCCGAGGCCTCCCAGCTGGGGATCCCGCCCGCCGAGCACAAAGCCAACCTCGCTGCCGAGGACAAGCTCGACGAGATCCGGCACGCGGCCCGGCTGACGGCGGCGGTGGATGAGATGATCCGCCGCGCCGGCGGGGAGGTGGCGTGATGCTGGTCCCGGTCGTCATCGAACAGACCAGCCGCGGCGAGCGCGCCTACGACATCTACTCGCGGCTGCTCAAGGACAACGTCATCTTTCTCGGCACCGCCATCGACGACCAGGTGGCGTCGCTGGTGATCGCCCAGCTTCTGTTCCTGGAGGCCGAGAGCCCCGAGAAGGACATCTTCCTCTACATCAACACCCCAGGTGGTTCGATCACCGCCGGCCTCGCCATCTACGACACCATGCAGTACGTCAAGCCCGACGTGGCGACCATCGCCCTCGGCCAGGCCGCGTCCATGGGGGCCGTGCTGCTGGCCGGCGGCGCGCCCGGCAAGCGCTACGCGCTGCCCCACAGCCGGGTCCTGCTCCACCAGCCCCTGATGTCGGGCCTGCAGGGCCAGGCCACCGACATCGACATCCACGCCAAGGACATCATGCGGCTGCGCGAGCGCCTCAACGGCATCCTCGCCGGTCACACCGGCCAACCCATCGACAAGATCAACCTCGACACCGAGCGGGACTTCATCCTCGAGGCCGACGCGGCGAGGAACTACGGTCTCATCGACAAGATCCTTGTTTCCAGGGAGTAGACCGGTATGGGCTACAATGGGGACTGGAGGATAGATGCCCAGTCGCGAGGGTGACGTGCTGCGGTGCAGCTTCTGCGGCAAGAGCCAGCACGAGGTCCGCAAGCTGATCGCCGGTCCCACCGTCTACATCTGCAACGAGTGCGTCGAGGTCTGCCTCGACATCATCGCCGAGGACCGGGTCCACGAGGCCAAGGCCCGCCAGCAGGTGCTGCCCAAGCCGCCCGAGGTCAAGGCTTTCATCGACGAGTACGTGATCGGCCAGGAGATGGCCAAGAAGAAGCTCGCGGTGGCGGTCTACAACCACTACCGCCGCATCGAGTACCAGCGGGGCCGCGGCCACAACGACGTCGAGCTCGCCAAGTCCAATATCCTGCTCATCGGCCCCACCGGAACCGGCAAGACCCTGCTCGCCCAGACCCTCGCCCGGCAGCTCCAGGTGCCCTTCACCATCGTCGACGCCACCACCCTCACCGAGGCCGGCTATGTCGGCGAGGACGTAGAGAACATCCTGCTGCGCCTGTACCAGGCCGCCAACGGCGACCGCGAGGCCGCCGAGCGTGGCATCGTCTACATCGACGAGATCGACAAGGTCGCGCGCAAGGCCGAGAACCCATCCATCACCCGGGACGTGTCCGGTGAAGGGGTCCAGCAGGCGCTGCTCAAGATCCTCGAGGGCACCGTCGCCAACGTGCCGCCCCAGGGGGGCCGAAAGCACCCCCACCAGGAGTTCCTGCAGATCGACACCACCAACATCCTCTTCATCTGCGGCGGCGCCTTCGTCGGCCTCGACGACGTCATCGCGGACCGCCTCAACCAGAAGCGGATGGGGTTCGGTGTCGACCTGCGCCGCAACGATCCCCACTCGCCGGAGCTGCTCGCCCAGGTGCACCCGGAGGACCTCATCCGCTACGGCATGATTCCCGAGTTCGTCGGCCGGGTGCCGGTCGTCGCCGATCTGCACGAGCTCGATCACGAAGCGCTGGTCCGCATCCTCACCGAGCCGCGCAACTGTCTGGTGCGTCAGTACCAGACGGTTCTCTCCTTCGAGGGCGTCGAACTTTCCTTCACGCCCGACGCGCTCGACGCGATCGCCGACGAAGCCATCACCCGCAAAGTCGGCGCGCGCGGGCTGCGCATCATCCTCGAAGAGCTGATGCTCGATGTCATGTACCAGATTCCCTCCATGCCCGACCTCAAAGAGCTCGTCATTTCGAGTGAGGTGGTGGAACGCCGCGTGCCTCCTCTGCCGGCAGTCCGCAAGGTCAGCTAGAATTCACCCGCGGCGGTCCGGACAGACCGGTCGCCGTCGAGACAACAACCCAGCCCAACGAAGAGCCCACATATGACGAAACAATCCTCAACCGCGCACCTCCCGGTCGTCCCGCTCCGGGACATGGTGGTCTACCCGCACATGATGGCGCCGTTCGTGGTCGGGAGACGGCCGTCGGTGGTCGCCCTCGAGCGGGCACTGGCGCGTCCGGACAAACGCATCTTCCTCGCCACCCAGCGTGACCCGAAGGTGGACGAGCCCGACGGCGACGACATCTACCCGCTCGGCGTGATCGCCCGCGTCGTGCAACACCTGCAGCTGGCGTCGGGCAACATCAAGGTGATGGTCGAGGGTTTGAGCCGGGCGCGGCTGGTCTCGATCGAGGTCGAGGACGACTGCCTGGTGGCGGAGGTCGAGCGCCTCCGGGTCCCCACGTCGATGGACCCCGCGGTGGCCAACTACATGGAGCAGCTGGTCGAGCTCTTCAAGGAGTACGCCAAGCTCTCCCACCACCTCTCGGCCGAGGGCGTGCTGGCCTCCCTCCAGACCGACGACCCCGACCAGTTCGCCGACATCCTCGCCGCCCACCTCTCGCAGCCGACCGCCGAGAAGCAGCAGCTGCTCGAGATCCTCAACCCCGTCGACCGCCTGCAGCGCCTCAACGACCTGCTCGACATGGAGATCGAGAAGCTCAACATTGACCGGCGGATCTCGTCGCGGGTCAAGAAGCAGATGGAAAAGGCGCAGCGCGAGTACTACCTGTCGGAGAAGATCAAGGCGATCAACGAGGAGCTCGGACGCAACGACAACACCGAGGAGCTGGAGGAGCTCAAGAAGCGCATCGCCGAGTCCGGCATGAGCACCGAGGCCAAGGAGAAGGCGGAGATCGAGCTGCGACGGCTCGAGGGCATGCCGCCGGTCTCCGCCGAGGCGGGGGTGTCCCGCAACTACGTGGACTGGCTGCTGGCGATGCCGTGGACCAAGGCGTCGCGCGAGATCCGCGACATCGCGCGCGCCGAGACCGTGCTCCACGAGGACCACTACGGCCTCGACAAGATCAAGGACCGCATCCTGGAGTTCCTGGCCGTCCGGCAGCTGGTCCGCAAGACCACCGGCACCATCCTCTGCTTCGTCGGCCCACCCGGAACCGGCAAGACCTCGCTGGCGCGCTCCATCGCCCGCGCCACCGGCCGCAAGTTCGTGCGCCTGTCCCTGGGCGGCGTACGGGACGAGGCCGAGGTGCGCGGTCACCGCAGGACCTACATCGGCGCCTTCCCCGGGCAGATCATCCAGATGATGCGCAAGGCCGGCACGGTCAACCCGGTCCTGCTGCTCGACGAGGTCGACAAGATGGCCGCGGATTTCCGCGGCGATCCCGCCGGCGCGCTGCTCGAGGTTCTCGATCCGGAGCAGAACAACAGCTTCCACGACCACTACCTCGACGTCGAGTACGACCTCTCGAAGGTGTTCTTCATCTGCACCGCGAACGTGACCCACTCGATCCCCCCAGCCCTGCTGGACCGCATGGAGGTCATCCAGCTTTCGGGCTACACCTCGCAGGAGAAAGCCGAGATCGCGCGCCACTTCCTGCTGCCAAGGCAGCTTGACAGGCACGGCGTCAAGCGCTTCGAGATCACGATCTCGGACGAAGCACTCATGCTCCTCATCGAGCGCTACACCCGCGAGGCGGGGGTGCGCAATCTGGAGCGCGAGATCGCGTCGGTGTGTCGGAAGCTGGCGCGCCGCGCGCTCAAAGAGAAGCTCAAGAAGGGCACGCGCATCGAGGTCACCCCGGAGACCGTACAGTCGCTGCTCGGCAAGCCGCGGTTCCGGACGCAGCGCCGCGAGGAGCAGCCCGAGATCGGCGCCGCGGCCGGCCTCGCCTGGACCCAGGTCGGCGGTGAGATCCTGCTCACCGAAGCGACGCTGATGCGCGGCAAGGGCCAGCTCACCATCACCGGCCAGCTCGGCGACGTGATGCAGGAGTCCGCGCGCGCCGCGCTCTCCTTCGTCCGTTCGAAGGCCGAGGTCCTCGGTATCGACGCCGAAGCCTTCGAGAAGTCCGACGTCCACGTTCACGTGCCGGAGGGCGCGATACCCAAGGACGGACCGTCAGCCGGCATCACGCTCGCGACGGCGCTGGTCTCGGCCTTCACCAGGACGCCGGTGCGGGT
Organism: Chondromyces sp.; assembly: GCA_035466375.1. GTDB lineage: Bacteria > Acidobacteriota > Thermoanaerobaculia > Thermoanaerobaculales > Sulfomarinibacteraceae > Sulfomarinibacter. Next base: position 27,044 of record DATIVB010000579.1, on the reverse strand, counting down.
CGACCTCGCGATGACCGGAGAGATCACCCTCCGCGGACACGTGCTGCCCGTCGGCGGAATCAAGGAGAAGGTCCTTGCCGCCTACCGGGCCGGCATCTGTGAGATCGTGCTCCCGGAAGAGAACGAGAAGGACCTCGAAGACATCGCCGAAGACGTGCGCGAGGAGATGACCTTCCACTTCGTCGCGCACATGGATCAGGTGCTCAGTCATTCCCTGGTGCGATCCGTGGAAGGAGAGGTCGCCAAACCGGCCGGCGACGCGGAGGCGCGGCTCGACCCGCCTTCGTTGGCTCATTGAGATCTTGGACATCGCGGAGGTCAGCTTTCGCTGCGCCGCCCTCAGGGCGCAGGACCGTCCGGGCGAGTGGTTTCCCCACATCGCCGTGGCGGGCCGATCGAACGTCGGCAAGTCGAGCCTTCTCAACTGGCTCCTGCGCCACAACGTGGCGCGGGTCGCCAAGGCCCCGGGCAAGACGCGGACCTTGAACTTCTACCTCGTCAACCGCACCTTCTACGTCGTCGATCTGCCGGGCTACGGCTACGCCAAGGTCGGACAGGCGCTGCGCGAGGAGTGGGGCCGGGCGCTCGGCGAGTACATCGCCGATGAGGAGCGCCTGGCCGGGGTGGTGACGCTGGTGGACATCCGGCACGGTTTGACCGACCGCGACCGCGACCTGCAGGAGCTTCTGCTGGCCGGTGGGCGCGAGCGCCTCGTGGTTCTCACCAAGGCCGACAAGGTCGGCCGGGGCCAGCAGGCGAAGATGCGGTTTCAGGTGCAGCGCGAGCTCGCGCTGCATGTCCCGCCGATGGTGGTGAGCGTGCGCACCGGCGAGGGCCGGCGCGAGCTCTTGAATTGCATCGACGACATGGTGTCGTCGTGGAGACAGCGGCAACGGAGTGATTGACATGGCAACCAGGAAGAAAAAGACCGACAGCGACGAGGCCGTCGTCATCCCGCTCGACCTCGAGGACGAGACCGAGCGGCTGGAGGCGACCGACGCCGAGGGCCTCGAGGGCCCCGAGGGCCGCCTCGACCTCAACCAGCTCAAGGAGATGAGCATCAACCAGCTGAGCGAGGCGGCGAAGGGGCTCGGGGTGGAGAACCCGGCCGGCATGCGACGCCAGGACCTCATCTTCTCGATCCTCCAGCACCAGACGGAGGCCGAGGGCCTGATCTTCGGCGAGGGGGTGCTCGAGGTCCTGCCGGAGGGCTTCGGCTTCCTGCGCGCCCCGGAGTACAACTACCTGCCGGGGCCCGACGACATCTACGTGTCGCCGTCGCAGATCCGGCGCTTCAACCTCCACACCGGCGACACCGTGTCGGGCCAGATCCGGCCGCCCAAGGAGGGCGAGCGCTACTTCGCGCTGATCAAGGTCGAGGCCGTCAACTTCGAGCCGCCCGAGGTGGCGATGGAGAAGGTGCACTTCGACAATCTGACGCCGTTGTACCCGCAGGATTGGCTGCGGCTCGAGGTTCCGGACAACATGACGGCGCGGGTGATGGACCTGGTGACGCCGCTCGGCAAGGGGCAGCGTGGCCTGCTGGTGGCGCCGCCGCGCACCGGCAAGACCATGATGCTGCAAGCGATCGCGAACTCGATCACCACCAACGACCCCGACGTGACCCTGATCGTGCTCTTGATCGACGAGCGCCCGGAGGAGGTGACCGACATGCAGCGGTCGGTTGCCGGCGAGGTGATCTCCTCGACCTTCGACGAGCCCGCCACGCGCCACGTCCAGGTCGCGGAGATGGTGATCGAGAAGGCCAAGCGCCTCGTCGAGCACAAGCGCGACGTCGTGATCCTGCTCGACTCCATCACCCGCCTCGCCCGCGCCTACAACACCGTGGTGCCGCCGTCGGGCAAGGTGCTGTCGGGCGGCGTCGACTCCAACGCCCTGCAGAAACCGAAGCGGTTCTTCGGTGCCGCGCGCAACATCGAGGAGGGCGGCAGCCTGACCATCGTCGGCACCGCGCTGATCGACACCGGGTCACGGATGGACGACGTCATCTTCGAGGAGTTCAAGGGCACCGGCAACATGGAGGTCCACCTCGACCGCAAGCTCGTCGAGCGCCGTGTGTTCCCGTCGATCGACATCCACAAGTCCGGCACCCGCAAGGAGGAGCTGCTGATCGACGAGTGGGAGCTGCGCCGCATCTGGGTGCTGCGCAAGGTGCTGTCCTCGCTGTCCCCGGTCGAGGCCATGGAGCTCCTGATCGAGCGCCTGTCCAAGACACCCGACAACAAGGAGTTCCTGGAGTCGATGTCGCAGGGGTAGCAATTCGCTGCGCGAATTGCAGGTGGGGAACAGATTTGGGTCCCCCGGCGCTTTCTCTCACAGCGGATATCCAACTCAGAGGGTGGCCGTGGCAGCTGTAGAGAAGATTCTCGACAAGGCGGTGGACGGCGGGCGGCTGGAGCGGGACGAGATCCAGGCGCTGTTCGACGACGGGGGCCTGTTGGAGCTCGGGCAGGCGGCGGCCGCCGTGCGGCGGGCGAAGAATCCCGGCACCATCGCCACCTACATCATCGACCGCAACATCAACTACACCAACGTCTGCGTCTACCGCTGCCGATTCTGCGCGTTCTACCGCCCGCTCGACGACGCCGAAGCCTACGTCCTGCCGTTTGCCGACATCGCGGCCAAGGTCTCCGAGACGGTCGCCGCCGGCGGCACCGGGATCCTCCTGCAGGGCGGCGTCCACCCCAGGCTGCGCCTCGGCTACTACGAGGACCTCCTCGCCAGCCTCAAGCGCGCCTTCCCGCAGATCCACCTGCACGCGTTCTCGGTGCCCGAGATCTGGTTCCTCGCCAAGCTCGAGAAGATGCCGGTGCGCGCGGTGCTCGAGCGTCTGACAGCGGCCGGACTCGACTCGATCCCGGGCGGCGGCGCCGAGATCCTCGAGGATGACACCCGGCGCCGGATCCTGTCGCGCGCGAAGGCATCCACCGGGCAGTGGCTCGCGGTCCACCGCGAGGCCCACGAGCTCGGCCTGCGGACGACGGCGACCATGATGTTCGGGGTCGGCGAGCCGACCTCGGCCAGGGTGGAGCACCTGCTCGGCGTGCGCGAGCTCCAGGATGCGACCGGCGGTTTCACCGCCTTCATCCCCTGGACCTTTCAGGATTCCAACACCGGCCTCGAGGGCGAGGTCGAGACGGCGGGCGGTTTCGACTACCTGCGGACCCTTGCCATCTCGCGTCTGTCCCTCGACAACATCGACCACGTGCAGGGCTCCTGGGTCACCCAGGGGGTTAAGGTCGGCCAGCTCTCACTCTTCTTCGGCGCCGACGATCTCGGCTCGATCATGCTGGAGGAGAACGTCGTTGCGGCGGCGGGTGCGCAGTTCCGGATGAGCCAGGCGGACATGGAACGCGTGATCCGGGGCGCAGGGTACGAGCCGAGGCAGCGGCGGACGTTGTACGAGCCGCTGTAATTCGTCCCGCTCTCCGTCGGGATCGGGATCGGGATCGGGATCGGGATCGGAGGCGGCCTGCGGCCGCCTACTCGGAAATCTGGAACTGCTCCTCGTGGAAGAGGGCATTTTCGCACAGGATCACATGCAGCCCGTGGATGTCCTCGAGCTCGCGCAACAGCTCCCGGAACGGGCCCTGCAGGTAGTGCGAGACCGTCGGGTGGACGGTCAGCGAGATCTGCTGGCCCACGTCCGCGGCTGCGGCCGCCAGCAGCTCGCGCCGGATCTCCAGGCAGATGGTCGGCAGGGCCTTGATGCGGCCGGAGCCGTGACAGTAGGGGCACTCGCGGCTGAGGGTGCGCTCGAGGCTGGGCCGGGTGCGCTTGCGGGTCAGCTGCACCAGCCCGATCTCGCTCATCGGCAGCAGCTGGGTGCGTGCCGGGTCGCGCTGGAGCTCGTCGGCGAGGGCCTCGTAGACCCGGCGGCGGTGGTCCGGGTCCTCCATGTCGATGAAGTCGATGACGATGATGCCGCCGAGGTCCCGCAGGCGCAGCTGGCGGACGATCTCCACCGCCGCCTCGACGTTGAGCGTGAACACCGTCTCCTCCAGCGACTGCTTGCCCACGAACTTGCCGGTGTTGACGTCGATCGTGACCAGCGCTTCGGTCTGATTGATGACCAGCGAGCCGCCCGACTTCAGCCACACCTTGGGGTTGAGGGCCTTCTCGAGCTCCCGATCGATGCCGAAGGAGCTCATCAAGTCGGTCGCCTGGCGGTAGAGCTTCACCCGCTCCACCAGGCCCGGTTCGGTCTGCTCGAGAAAGTCCAGCACCTCCTGGAAGCTCTCCTCGTCGTCGATCCACACCTCGGACACCTGGTGGGTGTACATGTCGCGCACCGAGCGCAGGACCGGGCTGAGCTCGGGGTGGACGAGGGTCGGCGCCCGGGCGGAGTCCGCCGCGTCCTGCACCCGGTGCCACAGCTGCAGCAGGTAGTCGCGGTCGGCCTCCAGCTCGTGCAGGCCCTGGTCTTCGCCGGCCGTGCGGACGATCCAGCCCCCGGAGCAGTCGAAGGCCTCCACCAGCTCCTTGAGCCTGGCACGCTCCTCGGGATTCGCGATCCGGCGCGAGATGCCCACCTGGCGCACGTTCGGGAGGTACACCAGGAAGCGGCCGGGGAGGCTGACGTGGGTCGTCAGCCGGGCGCCCTTGGTGCCGATGGGGTCCTTGACCACCTGCACGAGGATCTCCTGCCCGAGCCGCAGGAGGTCGGAGATGTCCGAGCCGGAGGCGTCGAACGTGAGCTCGTCACGCTCATCGGCGAGGAAGATATCGGTGAAGTCGTCGAGGATCCCGCCCGCCTCGCGAACGTAGAGGAACGCGTTGCGGTGCAGGCCGATGTCGACGAAGGCCGCCTGCATTCCGGGCAGGACCCTCGTCACGCGGCCCTTGTAGAGGTTTCCGACCACCGAGCTCGCGCGATGGCGCTCCGCCCGATAGGACACCAGGCGGGAGTTTTCCTGCAGCGCGACCCGGGTCTCGAACGGGTTGACCGACAGAAAGAGGACGGTGCCCATCACTGGTTCACGAGCCGCTGGCGGAACACAGCCTGGACGATGCCGAGAGCTGCGCAGGTCGAGATCAGCGAGGAGCCGCCGTAGGAGAACAGCGGCAGGGTGACTCCGGTGGTCGGCAGCCAACCCAGGACCATGCCGAGATTGACGACGAGCTGGAAGACCAGCCAGGCGACGACCAGGACCGCGAGGATCGTGCCGTGCCGACTGGCAGCGCCCAGAGCGGCGGCGCCGATCCGCCCCAGCAGCAGGGCGTAGGCGAGCAGGAGAACGGTGGTGCCGACGAAGCCGGTCGCCTCCGCCCACACCGCGAAGGCGAAGTCGGTGTGCTGGGCGGGCAGGAATCGCAGCTGCGACTGCGAGCCGGAACCCAAACCCTGGCCGACCACGCCCCCCGATCCGACCGCGATCTTCGACTGCCGGACCTGGTAGCCGGCGCCGAAGGGATCGCGGCCCGGCTCGAGGACGGTCAGGACCCGCTCCTTCTGATAGGGCTTGAGGAGATACTGCCAGGTGGTGTAGGCGCCGAGCATGGCGAGGGCGATCAGGACCAGCCACACCATCCGCGGCAGCCCGCCCAGCCACAAAGCGGCCGCCAGCACGGGAAGAAAGGTCAGCGCCACCCCGAGATCCGGCTCGAGCGCGATCAGGAACACCGGCACGCCGACCATCGCCGTCACGGCTGCGACCTCGCGGAGCTTGAGCCGGGCACTGCTGCGCTGGGCGAGCCAGGCCGCCACCATCAGGATCGTCGTGACGCGCGCGAACTCGCTCGGCTGCACCGACACCGGCCCGACGGCGATCCATGCCCGGTTGCCGCCGCGCGAAACGCCGAACACCAGAACCGCCACCAGCGCCAGCAACCCGGCTCCGTACAGGACCGGTGCCAGCCGTTCGTAGACGTCGAGACGGATGCCGGACAGCAGCCACAGGATGAGCAGCCCGGCGGCGCCCCACGCCGCCTGGCGAAGCAGCAGATTGCCGCCGACGACCCTGGACAGGGTGTGCAAGGTCGGCAGGGACGCACCGAGAATCCCGACCACGGCGAGGATCAGCCACGCATCGATGCGGTGTTCCACGGAGCGATTCTACTCGGGCGGCGGCGTGGCCGCGATCGCCCCGCCCGCCGTGTCCTCGCTCGCACTGAGGTGGGCCTCGATCACGCGACCCGCCACCGGCGCGGCGGCGGCCCCGCCGTCGCCTCCGTGCTCGACGATCACCGCCACCACCAGGTCCGGGTCCTCGAGCGGCGCCCAGCCGACGAAGAGCGCGTGGTGGCGCAGGTGCGGCGCCAGGTCGGCCGACGCCACCCCCTCCTGGAGGCGAGCCACCTGAGAGGTGCCGGTCTTGCCGGCGACGGGCAGCCCGGCCAGGCGCCGGGCGGTGCCGTGGGCGCCTCGGACCACCTGTGCGAGGGCGCTGTTGACGACCTCGAGGTGCCGCCGGTCGAGCTCGAGCGGAGCCTCCGGTTCGCGGCGGGGCGCGGCCAGGTAGGGCCGCACCGGGCGGCCGTGATTGGCCAGGATCGCGTAGGCGGAGGCCAGTTGGACCACCGTCGCCAGCACCGGTCCCTGGCCGATGGACACCGAAACCGCCTCGCCCGCGTACCACGCGGTCTTGCGCACGCGACGGCTCCACTCGGGCGTGCCGATCAACCCGCTGGCTTCGAAGGCGAGGTCGAGCCCGGTCGCGCGGCCGAAGCCGAAGCGGTGCATCCAGTCGGCCATGCCGTCGATGCCGAGACGCTGGCCGAGAAGGTAGTAGTAGACATCGCACGACTCCTCGAGCGAGCGCTCGAGGTCGACGAAGCCGTGACCGCCCCGCCGCCAGCACCTGAAGCGATGGCCGTGAAGCACCACCGAGCCGTTGCAGTAGACGGTGCTCTCGGGGGTCACGAGGCCCTCGCTCAGACCGGCGATCGCGAGGAACGGCTTGATGGTCGAGCCTGGCGGGTACATGCCCTGCAGGCATCGGTTCTGCAGCGGATGGCCGGGATCATCCTGGAGCCGCATCCAGTCCTCCCGGCTCAGGCGACCGCTGAAGACCGCCGGATCGAAGCTCGGCGAGGAGTACAGCACCCGCACGGCGCCGTTGCGTGGGTCGATGGCGACCACGGCGCCCGCGCGCTCGCCGAGCGCGTCGGCGGCCACCCGCTGGAGCTCGATGTCGAGGGTCAGGCCGAGATCGTGGCCTGGCACCGGCTCGACCTCACGCACGACGCCGAGTTGGCGGCCGACGGCCGACACCATCATCCAGCGCTCACCGAAGCGGCCGGAGATGAACCCGTCCTCGGACGCCTCGATACCGGTGGCCCCGATCATCGCGTCGGGCTCGAGACTGGGATCGTCTGCAACCTGCTCCTTCGAAACCGGGCGCAGGTGGCCGACCACGTGCGCCGTCAGCTCGCCGTAGGGATAGTGCCTTCTGGAGCGGCTGACCACGGAGAGCTCGGGGAAGTCGCTCTGGCGAGCCCTGATCGCCGCGACCTGATTCCAGCTCAGGTTTTCGCCGACCACCACCGGCGCCATCCGGCTGACGCGACGGTCGGCGAGGAGCTTGCGGAACATCGATGCCTCGCTGATGCCCTGGCGCGCCAGGAACAGGGCGGTCTCGTCGATGCTGCGCGCGTCCTCCGGGTACAGCAGCACCTCCCAGGTGGGCAGATTCTCGGCCAGGACCCGGCCGCGGCGGTCATAGATCGAGCCCCTGGGTCCGGGCAGCGGCAGCCGGCGCAGGCGGTTGTTCTCGGCCAGGTCCCGCCACTGGGCGCCGTGCACCAGCTGCAGGTCGACGAGACGGAGGTGAAGCAGTCCGAGGGCCGCGAACAGGAGCACGAGGAGGGCCACGGCCCGGCGCCGCAGGGGAGCGGAGTCCTCGCGCAGCTCCATGGCCTCAGCGGAGCCTTCGCGCGCGGTAGGTGCGCCACAGCTTGGGGGGGTCGAGCGCGAGGACCATCCCGACGGCGCCACACCAGGCACCGCTCAGCAGCGCGGTGCGGACCAGCTCCAGCGGATCGATGGCGGCGCTCAGGCCGAGCGGCAGCAGGGCGAGGCGATGGACGGCCAGGATCAGCGCGGCCCCGACCGCTCCGAAACCCGCCCATGCCTTGGGCGAGCGGTCGGCCACGACCGCGGCGAGACCCTCGAGGGCAAGGGCGGCCGCGCTCCACGCGATGGCGCCGGGACCGATAACCGGCTCGAAGAGCAGGTCCCAGGCGAGGCCGATGAGCAGGGCCTCGGTGGGCCACGCCCGCTCGCTGCGGCCGAGCGCCAGGGCGACCAGCCACACCACCGGCACCAGCACGTCACCGGTCCACACCGGCAGTCCGGGCATGCCCAGCATGCGCTGCACCAGCAGCGTCAGCACGACCGCGAGGACGAGACCGGTCCTCATGACGGGGGGCCGTCGCCTCGCGGCGACCAGTCGGGCATCAACATGACCACCCGGACGGCCAGGAGCTTGGCCGTCGGCGCCGCGGTGATCTCGAGGAAGGGGTCGTTGGTCTCTCGGATCCGGACCACGCGGGCTATCGGAATGCCGGGAGGGAAGATCCCGTCGCCGCCGCTCGTCAGCAGCACGCTGCCGCGCTCGAGCATCGCCTGCCGGGGGACGTAGGCGACCGTCAAGGCCTCCGCGCCTCCTCCGAGCACGAGCCCCTGCACGGCGCCGTCGGCCGAGCGGACCGCGGCTGCGGCGGCAGGGTGGGTTATGAGCTGCAACCAGTGGCGCGTGCCGTCGCTGCGCACGACCCGGCCGACCAACCCGCCCGCCGTGATCGCCGGCGCATCGCGTCGGATGGTGACCCTTTCGGCCGTGCGAACCTCCATGGTGCCGGCGGTGAGGTCCCGATAGGCGCAGCGGGCTGCAACGGACCCCGCCGTGAACTGAGCGGCCTCCGCGGCCAGCCTGATGGTCTCGCGCTGCGCCGCCAGGTCCTCCTCGAGCAGAATGTCTCGCGCCCGCAGCCCCTCGAGCTCGAGCTGCAGCTCTCGATTGACCACGATGACCCGCCGGAGGTCGGAGGCGCCGAGGCTGAGGTCGACGACGAAGTTACCGCCCTGCTCGGCCACCCAGATCACGGGCTCGGCCACCCCACGCAGCCACGACACCAGCAGGGGCGAGCCGTCGGCGGTCCGCACCTGCCAGGCGGCGAGGATCTCGAGAGCACTCCAGATCAACAGTGTCCGAACCAGCGTGGCCTTCGCCCCGGTCACGGCCGGACCCTCATCGGGCGTCTGCCGACGCGCGGCATCGGGCGGGGCGATTCGGGGAAGGTGCGCACCCCGTCATCATAATGCGGTCGCGGTTCAGGTGATGGCTATCTTGCGCAGAAGATCGATGTTGGTGAGCATCATGCCGGTCCCGCGCACCACCGCCGAGCCCGGCTCCTCGCAGTGGGCGACCGGCAGGCCGGTCTCCTCGCGTAAACGCTTGTCGAGGTTCTTCAGCAGCGAGCCGCCGCCGGCGAGGATGATCCCCTTGTCGATGATGTCGGCGGAGAGCTCGGGAGGCGTCTGCTCGAGGGCGTTGCGAACCGCGTCCACGATGGTCGACACGATCTCGGTCAGAGCTTCGCGGATCTCCTCGTCGGTGATGGTGAGGTTCTTCGGCACGCCTTCCACGAGATCGCGGCCCTTGACCTCCATCGACAGCGGCTCGTCGAGCGGATAGGCGGAGCCGATCTGGATCTTGATTTGCTCCGCGGTCCTCTCGCCGAGCAGCAGGTTGTACTTCTTCTTCAGGTAGTGGATGATCGCCTCGTCCATCTCGTTGCCCGCGACCCGCACCGAGCGTGAGTACACGACACCGGCGAGCGAGATCACCGCCACGTCCGAGGTTCCGCCGCCGATGTCGACGATCATGTTGCCGGACGGCTCGGTGATCGGCAGGCCGGCACCGATGGCCGCGGCGGTCGCCTGCTCGATGAGGTAGACCTCGCTCGCGCCCGCCTTCAGGGCGGTGTCCCTGACGGCCCGCTTCTCGACCTGGGTGATCTCGGACGGCACCGAGATGATGATCCGCGGCCGCACGAGGAAGGACCGCCCGTGCGCCTTCCGGATGAAGTGCTCGAGCATCTTCTCGGTCACTTCGAAGTCGGCGATCACGCCGTCCTTCATGGGCCGGATCGCCTGGATGTTCGACGGCGTCTTGCCGAGCATCTCCTTGGCCTTGGCGCCGACCGCCTCGACCCGGTTGGTGACGCGGTTGACGGCCACGATCGACGGCTCGACGACGGCGATGCCGCGGCCGCGGACGTAGACCAGGGTGTTGGCGGTGCCCAGGTCGATGGCGAGATCGGACGAGAACAGCCCGAGCAGGCTGGAAAGGCTCATCAATAGACCTCCACGAACACGCGTTCCCGGCGCTCCACTCGATTGCCCGAGGGGTCGGTGGCGACGATCAGGATGTCGTTCCAACCCGCCTTCGAAATCTCGACGGTCTTGCGGAAGAAGCCGCCGACCCCCATCTCGACCAGCTCGCCGTTGACGGTCACCGTGGCGCTGGTTTCGCTCGTGCCCTCGATGATGAACATGTGGCCGAGCTGCTGCGCCGGCTTCACAATCAGCTCGGGCGGCGTCGTGTCTTTGATCACCTGCTCGCTCGGAGTCGAGAAGACACGAAACCGCCGCACCGTGCTCCACTCCGACGACGGCGAGTCGCCGTCCCGGCACGCGACCCTCCAGAAGTAGGTCCCGGGCGCCACGAGCTTCAAGCGCACGGCGTCCCGTGCGAGATCCGGGGCGTCGACATCGAGCAGCGAAGGCTCGAAGCTCTTGGCGCGGCCGACCTGGAGGTGAACGGTCCCCCGCTCGGGTCGCCCGCGCCACGAAAGCTCGACCTCCTGGCGCTTGCTGACATCGAAACCGAGGTTGTTCTGGGGCGCCAGCGGCAGCGGTGCCGGCGGGATGTTCTGCTTGTCGGCCATGGTGCCGACAGCGTTGGCCGCGACCGCCTCGAGCTCCTGCACCACGACCTCGTCGCCGCGGGTGTTGCGCACCCGCGCCGAGCCCTGGAACGCCGACACGGTCGTGCCCTTGTCGTCGGCCGCGACATCGACCGCGACGCGGCTGTCACGATCGATCTCGGTCTCCACCGAGTCCGTCGTGACGGTGGACGGGGTTCCCGAGGTGTAGACGTTGATCTTGCCCACCACCATTTTGACTGTGCGCGGCGCGCCGCGGCTCGACTCCTGGTGGATCTCCAACAGGGAGTTCGCGGCCACCCGATACAGGCTGCCGTCCGCGAACAGAATCTCGGCGTCGCCGTCGCGACCGGTGCGGACGAAGTCCCCGTTGAACACCGGCTGTTGCTGGCGGGCGTCTTCCCAGGCCGATTGCCCGGCGCGCTGGATCTCGACCCGGCCCTCGAGACTGAAGAACTGCCCCGCGCCCACGAGCTCGCGCCCGCTCGCGCCCGCCAGGGCCTCGAAGCGCCTCTGCGCGCTTTCGGCCAGCGACGAGGCCTCCGGAAACTTCCCGTTGACGAAGGCGTTGCGCGCGGCCTCGAGCTGCTGCGCGGCGTTGCGCAGCTCGCCGCGCCACTGCACCGGCAGCGGCTGCGCCTCGGCCTCGGCGTAGGCCGCCGCGGCGCGATCGATGTCGTGCTGGGCACGGGTCTGCGGCGAGACGTTGAGGCTCTTGTAGGCGAAGAACACCAGACTGGCGGCGACCAGGCCCACCACGCACACGGCGAGCATGGTGCGCAGCGGTTGCACACGAATCACTACCCAGTCGAGCTCCAAACCACGTGCCACCGCCGCTCGTCCTCCAAAAAACACCGTAACACGGGCCTTTTCAAGCGGCAAGCAACCTCGTCCTGGCTCTTTCGGGCGGCGCCCCCGGCCACTCGAGAAGGGCGGCCCCGAACGGCTGCGTCGCTTGCGCCACCATCCGCGCTTCGGTACACTTCGCTGTCCCGACATCGGGGCGGGTGGAGGACCGGATGGCTCTCAAGTGGCTGCGTGACAACCTGCGTCACCTCAAGTTCATTCTCTGGGGCGTGGTGGCGGTGTTCGTGCTCCTGGTATTCGTCGACTGGGGCGCCGGTCGCGCCGGCCCGCAGGGCAGCGGGAGCGCGGCCGTCCGGGTCGGGAGCACCGCGATTTCGGAGCAGGAGTTCCTCAACGAGATGCGACGGCTCGACCAGCGGTTCTCGCAGATCTACGGCGAGCAGTGGAATGAGCTGCGGTCGCAGGTCGACCTCGCCGGGCAGACCGCCAACTACTTCATCGACCGCGAGCTGCAGCTCGCCGAGGCCAGGCGGATCGGCATCACGGTGTCGCCCGAGGAGCTGCGCGAGTCGATCCTCGCCAACCCGTCCTTCCAACGCGAGGACGGGGAGTTCGTCGGCGCCGAGACCTACGAGCGCATCGTGCGCGGGTACTTCCGGATGTCGACCCAGGAGTTCGAGCAGCGCCTCACCGAGGACCTGATCATCGGCAAGCTGAACACCCTCGCGGAGCGCAGTGCGTGGGTCGGCGACGCCGAAGTCGAGCGCGAGTACCGCCGTCAGCAGGAGCGCGCGGACCTCGAGGTCGTGCAGGTGCGCTACGAGCCGCACCTCTCCGACGTCACGGTGGACGAGGCCGAGGCGCGCGCGGCCTACGAACAATCGAAGGAGGACTACCGGCGCGACGAGGAGCGTCTCATCCGCTACCTGCTGGTGGAGACCTCGAAGCTTCGTCGCCTGCTGCCGGTCGAAGAGGACGAGCTCCGCGCCTATTACGAGGAGCACAAGGACGAGTTCCTCGAGGGCGAGCAGGCCAACGCCCGCCACATCCTGATCCGCGTCGCCCCCGACGCCGACGAGGAGGCGCGCACGGATGCCGAGCTCCTCGCCAATGGGGTGGCGACGATCGCACGATCGGGCGCCGACTTTGCCGAGCTCGCGGCCAAGCACTCGCAGGACCCGGGTTCCAAGGACTCCGGCGGCGACCTCGGCTGGTTCGGCCGCGGACGGATGGTGCAGGAGTTCGAGGACGCGGTCTTCGCGGCCAAGCCGGGCGAGATCGTGGGCCCCATCAAGAGCCAGTTCGGCTACCACATCATCCGCGTCGAAGGCTTCCGGCCCGAGCACCAGCGGCCCTTCGAGGAGGTCGAGGAGCAGGTCCGGTTCGCCGTTGTCGAGGGGCGGGCGACGGCGGAGGCGGAGAATCGGGCCGCGGTCCTGGCGCGCCGGGTGCGGGCGGAGCCTCCCGGCAGCGAGGAGGCGTGGCAGGCGATCGCAGACGAGGACGAGGCGGTGGTCCTCAACCAGAGCCCGTTGTTCGCCGCCGGCGAACCGATCCCGGGCACCGCTCAGGACGGCTCGCTGGCCGACGCCGCCTTCGCAGCCGAGGTCGGCGAGATCGGCGGCCCGCTGGCGGTCCCGCGGGGCTGGATCGTGTGGCAGCTGGCCGAGGTCCGGCCCGAGGGCGTGCGTCCCTTCGACGAGGTTCGCGTTGAAGTCGAGCAGGCGCTGCGCCAGGACAAGGCCATGGAACGCGCGCGGGAGCAGGCGCGCGATCTCGTCGCGCGCTGGCGCGAGGGCGCGGACCCTGCGGCGCTCGCCGACGAGGTCGGGAGCACGGTCACCGAGGTGTCCGATTACCGGCGCGGCTCGGCGCTCGACACGCTCGGCGTCGTGCCGGCAGTCGACGGCGCGGTCTTCGCCGCCGGCAGCGGCGAGGTCCTCGACCCGATCGATGCTGGTCCGCGCGGGGTCATGGTGGTCAGGGTCGGCGAGCTCGAGCTTGCCGATCCGGCGGGGTTCGAAGCCGAGAAGGAGGGCCTCAGGGCCCGGTTGATGGCACAGAAAGCGGCCCAGCTCATGCGCGCGACCCTCAACGAACGCCGGCGCGACACCGTCGTCCAGGTCGACAACGAGCTTTTGCAGAGATTCGCCCCCGCCAGCTCATGATCGGACGCCTCGAGGGTCGGCTGCACCGGGTCGGTCTCGGCACGGTGCTGATCGACGCCGGCGGCGTCGGCTACCAGGTGGCGACGACCCTGCGAGCGCTGCAGGACGCCGCCGACGACGACCGGGTCGTCCTCTGGATCCACACCCAGGTGCGCGACGATGCCATCGTTCTCTTCGGCTTCCCGGAACGCGCGGAGCTCGACGCCTTCGAGAAGCTGATCGCCGTGGCCGGGGTCGGCCCGCGGACCGCGCTCGGCGTACTCTCCGCGATGACCGCGCCGGAGCTCGCCGAAGCGGTCGGTCGGGGGGACCTGGCGCGGCTGCAGCGCAGCCCGGGGGTCGGGCGCAAGACCGCGGAGCGCATCGTGCTCGAGCTCAAGGACCGGCTCGGTCCGGCAGCTGCTTCGAGCGGCGACCTCCGGGAAGACGCCGCCTCGGCGCTGGTCAACCTCGGCTACAGCCAGCGTGACGCGGCGCGGGCGGTGGAAGCGGTGTGGTCCGAGGCCGGTGAGCGCGAGGTCGGCGAGATCCTGCGGCTCGCACTGCAGCGGCTGATGAAGTAGCACCCCCAAAATCCCGGGATGGAGAGCCGGGCACGACAACCGGCGAGCCCTCACCCCCCGCGTGCCGCCATCGCTCAGCCCTCACGCTCGCTCCACCCCTCACCCCTTCACCCTTCACGCCTTCACCCCTTTACCCCTTTACCCCTCTATACCCCTCACGCCGCCGATAGAGTAGAGTCGAGGGCATGAGCGACGAGGTCCTGACCGGCGACCCGCGGCCCGACGAGCGGCCGTTCGAGGAGAGCCTGCGCCCCCGGCGGCTCGAGGAGTTCGTCGGCCAGCAGCGCCTCAAGACCAATCTGGGCGTGTTCGTCAGTGCGGCGCGCCACCGCAACGAGGCGCTCGACCACACCCTGTTCTTCGGGCCTCCGGGGCTCGGCAAGACGACGCTGGCGCACATCATCGCCAACGAGATGGACGCCCACCTCCACCTGAGCTCGGGTCCGGTGCTCGAGCGCGCCGGCGACCTCGCCGCGATCCTCACCAATCTGCAGGCCGGCGATGTCCTCTTCATCGACGAGATCCACCGCCTGCCGCCGACGGTCGAGGAGATCCTCTACCCGGCGATGGAGGACTTCGAGCTCGATCTCATGATCGGACAGGGGCCGGCGGCGCGCAGCGTGCGCCTCAGCCTGCCGCGCTTCACCCTGGTCGGGGCGACCACCCGGACCAGCCTGCTCGCCGCGCCGCTGCGCGACCGCTTCGGCATCGTGCACCGCCTCGAGTTCTACCCGGGCGACGACCTGGCGGTGATCGTCAACCGCTCCGCGGCCATCCTCGGCATCACGATCGGCGACGAAGCCGCGGCGGAGCTCGCGCGCCGCGCCCGCGGCACGCCGCGCATCGCCAACCGATTGCTGCGCCGGGTGCGCGACTTCGCGCACCACCTCGGCTCCGAGACGGTGACCCTGGAGGCCGCAGCCTGGGGCCTCGAGCAGATGGAGGTCGACGCCTACGGTCTCGACAACCTCGACCGCCAGCTGCTGTCGACCATCATCGACGTCTACGGCGGCGGCCCGGTCGGGCTCAAAGCCCTGGCCTCCTCGATCGGCGAGGATCGCGGCACCCTCGAGGACATCCACGAGCCCTACCTGCTGCAGATCGGCATGCTGCAGCGCACGCCGCGGGGGCGCACGGTGACCGCCCGCGCCTACCATCACCTCGGGCTCGAGGCGCGGGCGCCGTCGGCCCCCCTGTTCGACGGGACGGAGCGCGATTGACCCCGGTACCGGTCATCCTCAACCCGGCGGCCGGCGGCGGCCGGCTGCTGCGCCGCCGGGGCCGGCTTCTCGCCGCCGCGGCGGCCGCCGGCGTGGAGCTCGAGTTCCGGGCCACGGGGGCGCCCGGTCACGCCTCGGAGCTCGCGGCAGAGGCCGCCGCCGCGGGCGCTCCGCTGGTCCTTGCCTACGGCGGGGACGGCACCTACAACGAGGTTGCGCGCGGGCTGGTGGGCAGCGCCACCGCCATGGGCGTGCTGCCCGGCGGCACGACTTCGGTGCTGGCCTACGAGCTCGGCGTCCCGCGCCCGGCGGAACGCGCGCTCGCCGCCCTCCTCGCCGGTGAGGACCGCGCGATGCGGGTCGGCCGCAGCGACCGCGGAGACCTGGTGCTGCTCATGCTCTCGGCCGGCCCCGACTCCTACGTGCTCGACCGCCTGCGGCCCTCCTTGAAGCGCTGCGGGGGCAGGGTCGGCGTCGCCCTGCAGGGCGTTCTCGAGGTTTTCGGTCCGGGCACCCTCCCCCGCCTGCGGATGACCGTCGACGGCGACGTCGCCGAGGTGGGTTGGGCCATCGTCGGGAAGTCACGCTGCTACGGCGGCCCCTTCCGTGCGACGCCCGGCGCGGACCCCTTCCGCGGCGATCTCGAGGTCGTGGCGCAGCGGAGCTCGGGCCGGTGGGCGGCGCTGTCCTTCCTCGGCGGTATTCCCCGTGGCCGCCACGTGCTGCGCCCCGACGTGCTCTGCCGCTGCGTCGAGCGCGTGCGCCTCGAGTCCGCGCCCGGCGCCGCCGCCGTCCCCTACCAGGTCGATGGCGACGTGGTGGGCGTCCTCCCGGTGGAGCTCGGCCTCGATCCGCGGCCGCTGCAGGTCCGGATGCCGCGGACGGCGCGCTGATCGCGAGCCCGCGGCGGCCGCGGGCGGCGCCGGAGGGCGGCTCAGAGGTCCGCGAAGAGGTCGGTGGAGATGTAGCGTTCGGAGGTCGAGGGCACGACGAACACGATGAGCTTGTCCGCCATCTCAGGCCGTGCGCCGAGCTCGAGGGCGGCCGCGCAGGCCGCGCCGGACGAGATCCCGGCCAGGATGCCCTCCTCGCTGGCGAGCCGGCGCGCGGTCGCGAACGCGGTCTCGTTGGCGACCGCGATCACCTCGTCGATCACCGTCGGATCGAGGTTGTCGGGGACGAAGCCGGCGCCGATGCCCTGGATCTTGTGCGAGCCGGGCTCGCCGCCCGACAGCACCGGCGAGGCCGAAGGCTCCACGGCGACGATGCGCACGCCCGGCCGCCGCTGCCGCCACACCCGCCCGACGCCGGTCAGGGTGCCGCCGGTGCCGACCCCTGCGACGAACACGTCCATCTGCCCGTCGGTGTCGCGCCACAGCTCGAGGGCGGTGGTCGAGGCGTGAACCTCCGGGTTGGCGGGGTTCGAGAACTGGCGTGCGAGGACCGCACCCGGGGTCGCAGCGAGCAGCTCCTCGGCGCGGGCGTTGGCCCCCCGCATGCCGTCGGCGGCCGGGGTGAGGTGGATCTCCGCGCCGAGCAGCTTCAATACCTTGCGGCGCTCCAGCGACATCGACTCCGGCATGGTGAGGACGCAGCGGTAGCCGCGGGCGGCGGCCACCATCGCGAGGGCGACGCCGGTGTTGCCCGAGGTCGACTCGATGATCGTCGACTCGCCCGGCACGAGCAGGCCTTGCCGCTCGAGATCATCCACCATGGCGACCCCGATGCGGTCCTTGACCGAGTGCGCGGGGTTGAAGAACTCGAGCTTCGCCACCACCCGGGCGCCGAGGCCCTCCGCCATGCGGTTGAGCCGGACCAGGGGGGTGTTGCCCATGAGACGGGTGATGTCGGATGCGATGTTCATTGTGACCGCCAATCTTCCCCTTACAACCGCTCTCCGGGGGACCTTGTTCCAATGGGCTGCAGGCCCCCGTTGGGTTACAATGTCAGGCGGGGAGGAGCCGTGGATTTTCTCGAACAGATCGAGGAGCGTGCGTCCGCCGTCGGCGGCCGCGTCGTCCTCGCCGAAGGGCACGATACGCGCATCGTCGAGGCGGCGGCCGAGTTGGTTTCCCGACAGCTTTGTGAGGTCACGGTGCTGTGTCCCTCCGCGAGCCGGCAGGCCGCGCACGCCGAGCTCGAGGCGGCCGGCGTCGAGGTCGCGGACCCGGCCACCGATCAGCGGTTGGAGAGGCTCGCGCAGCACCTCTTCGAACGCCGCAAGAGCAAGGGCCTGACGCTCGAGCAGGCGCGATCGGCGATCGAGGACCCCCTCTACTTCGCATCGGCCCTGGTCGCCACCGGTGCGGCCGACGCGTCGGTCGGAGGCGCGGTGCGCACCACCGCCGACACGGTGCGGGCGGCCCTGCACTGCATCGGCGCCGCGGAGGGCCTGCGGACGGTGTCCTCGGCCTTCATCATGGTCCACCCGGACCCGTCCTGGGGGGACGGAGGCGTGATGGTGTTCGCAGACTGCGCCGTGCTGCCGGACCCGGACGCCGTGCAGTTGGCCGAGATCGCCGTCTCCGCCGCCGCCACCTTCCGCTCCATCGTCGGCGGCGAGCCCCGGGTCGCGATGCTCTCGTTTTCGACCAAGGGCTCGGCCACCCATGCCCTGGTCGACAAGGTCACGGCCGCCTGCGCGGAGCTCGAGCGGCGCAGGCCCGGCTTCGCCTTCGACGGTGAGCTCCAGCTCGACGCCGCGCTGATCCGCGGCATCGGCGAACGCAAGGCCCCGGGCTCCGCCGTCGCGGGGCGGGCCAACGTGCTCGTCTTCCCCGATCTCAACGCCGGAAACATCACCTACAAGGCGGCGGAGCGCCTCGGCGGAGCGCGGGCGTTGGGGCCGCTCATGCAGGGCCTCGCCAAGCCGGCCAACGATCTCAGCCGCGGCTGCTCCGCGGGTGACGTGGTGCAGACCAGCCTCCTCAGCCTGCTGCAGGCGCGGGGCTGACGGCATGAGGGTCCTGGTTCTCGGCTCGGGCGCGCGCGAGCACGCGATCGTCCATGCGCTGCGCCGCTCGCCGGGTGTCGCCGCCGTCTTCGCCGCCCCCGGCAACCCCGGGATCGCCCGCGCCGCCGATTGTCTGCCGGTCTCGGCCGACGATCTGCCGAGCGTCGCCGAGGCGGCCGCGGACCTCAAGGTCGACGTCACCATCGTCGGCCCCGAGTTGCCGCTCGCCCTCGGTATCGGCGACGAGTTCGCCCACCGGGGTCTGCGCCTCTTCGGTCCGCGCCGGGACGCCGCCGCCCTCGAAGCGAGCAAGGTCTTCGCCAAGGACTTCTGCCGCCGCCACAGCATCCCGACTGCCGACGGGCGCTGCGTGCGGACCCCGGACGAGGCCGTGGCCGCAGCCCGCGAGCTCGGCCTGCCGGTGGTCTTCAAGGCCGACGGGTTGGCGGCCGGCAAGGGCGTTGTGATCGTGCGCAACGCCGACGAGCTCGAGCGCGCCGTCGATGTTTTCTTCGTGCAGCGCCGCTTCGGCGACGCCGCCGAGCGGGTCCTCGTCGAGGAGTGTCTGGAGGGCGACGAGGTGTCGTACATGGTGATCACGGACGGCACGCGGGTGCTGCCGATTGCCACCTCCCACGACTACAAGCGCGCGCGCGACAACGACGAAGGCCCCAACACCGGCGGCATGGGGGCGCACTCGCCGGCGCTGGTCATCCCACCAGGCACCAGCCGCCTGATCCTCGACACCGTCGTCAAACCAACCATCGCGGGCATGGCGGCGGAGGGGCGGGAGTACCGCGGGGTGCTGTACGCCGGGTTGATGATGACCTCGGGCGGGCCCCGCGTGCTGGAGTTCAACTGCCGCCTCGGCGATCCGGAAACCCAGGCCATCTTCCTCCGCCTCGAAGACAACATCGCCACCGTGGCCCGCGATGCCGCCGACGGTGCGCTGCAGACCGCGAGCATGAAGTGGCGCAAGGAAGCGGTCGCCTGCGTCGTCCTCGCCGCCGAGGGCTACCCCGGCAGTCCGCGGCGCGGCGACGAGATCACCGGCATCGACGACGCGATGGCGCTGGCCGGGGTCACCGTCTACCACGCCGGCACCCGCACCGGCGACGACGACCGCCTGCTGACCTCCGGCGGCCGGGTGCTCTCGGTGTGCGGCCGCGGGCCGACCCTCGAGGAGGCCCTGGAGTCGGCCTACAACGGCGTGTCCAAGATCCACTTCGACGGCATGTGGTACCGCTCGGACATCGGGCGCGACACCCTGCGGACCCTGGGGGCCTCCGATGAGCGCGCCTGAGGTCCTCATCCTGATGGGATCGGGCAGCGACTGGAAGCACCTCCAGGGCGCCGTCGAGGTCCTGCGCGAGCTCGGCGTGAGCTGCCTTGCGCGCGTGACCTCGGCCCACCGGACCCCGGAACGGACGGTCGAGATCGTGCGCACCGCCGAGGCGGAAGGATGCCGGGTCTTCATCTGCGCCGCCGGGATGGCCGCGCACCTCGCCGGCGTCGTTGCCGCCCACACCCTGCGACCCGTCCTCGGCGTGCCGCTGCCGGGCGGGGTCCTCGACGGCGTCGACGCCTTGCTCGCGACGGTGCAGATGCCCTCCGGCATCCCGGTGGCGACCTTCGCTGTCGGCCCCGCAGGCGCCAAGAACGCTGCCTTCTTCGCCGCAGCCGTCGTCGCCGGCAGCCGCCCCGAGGTGGCCGACGCATTGTCCGAGGCGCGCCGCGCGGGCCGCGACAAGGTCGTCGAGAGCGACCGCGATGTGGCTGCCGCATCGGGCGGCGGAGACCAGACCTGATGTACGAGATCGTCCCGTGGGCGGTGGTGCCGGTGGAGGACGACTGGGTACCGGTGATGGTCGACCCCGACCTGCCGCCGCTCGCCTGTCACACCGGCGACGTCCGCTACCACCACGGCGAGTCGATCGTCGTCGAGACGCCGGATGGAAGCTTTCTCGGCCGGGTGACCGCGTTCTCACCCCCGTTTTTGAAAAAGCCGCGGCGCCCGGCCGCACGGGTGGTGCGCAGCGCGACGCCCGAGGACGAGAAGCGGCACCAGGATGGGAGCCATCTCGAGCGCGAGATCGAGCGTTTTCTCAGGCGGCGCACGCGCGAGCTCGAGCTCGACCTGCATCCCTTCAAGGTGCGGCTGCCGTTGTCGGGCCGCAAGGCGGTCATCTACTTCTCGGCCGAAAAGAGGATCGACTACCGGCCGCTGCAGCGCGACCTCGGCCGTCGCTTCAGGCGGCGGATCGAGATGCGCTCGCTCGGCGTTCGCGACGGCGCGAGGCTGTGCGGCGGCCTCGGACCGTGCGGGCGCTGCCTGTGCTGCACGACCTTCATGGACCGCTTCCACTCGGTCACCGTGCGGATGGCGAAGCGGCAGAACCTGAGCCTCAACCCGAGCAAGATCTCGGGTCTCTGCGGCCGCCTCATGTGCTGCTTGTCGCACGAGGTCGACCAGTACCCCGACGGGTCGCGCGGCCGGCACTGAGCGGCGCCCCCGCACCTCTCGTCGAGGAAGACAGCCAGCCGCATTTCTGATAACCTGTTCCCCAGAACCTGAAGACTTCATGCTTCCGGATAACTTCGCCGCACAGCATGGGCCGCGGGGAGAGTTTCATGTCCGATCGAAAGCTGATACGTCCCTCGATGAACGAGTTGATGGACAAGTACCCGAACCGGTCCACCGGCCGCCGCAAACAGGCGCCGGCGGAGCAGACGAATGCCGAGAGCTTCTACTATCTCAAGCAGATGCAGAGTCGCACCGCGATGGTCGTGGTGCTGACCGACGGCACCGAGCTGCGCGGCTGGATCGAGTGGTACGACAAGACCTGCATCAAGCTCAACCGCGGGGACGCGCCCAATCTGCTGCTCTTCAAACACTCGATCAAGTTCATGTTCAAGGAAGAGGAGCTGCGCACCCGCCGCCGGCGGCGCGCCGCCGCCGCCAGCGAACGCTGATCCTCGGCCGGAAGCTCACGCGCCGGATTCGCGACGCCTCCCGGCCCGGGTTCCGAATCAAAGGTACTTGAGCGTCTCGCTGGCGGTTGCCGCCTCGCTCCCATCGGGGGCGAGCTCGAGGTAGATCTCGAGGTGCTTCCTGGCGCCTTCCATGTCGCCCAGCCTGAGGAGCAGCATGCCGTACTCGAAGTGGCAGAGCGCGAACTCCGGATCCGACGCGATGCACTGCTCGAGCAGCGGCTTCGCGCTCTCGTCGTCGAGCTTGTTGAGGAACTCCGCGGCGCTGTTGTAGAGCAGGGCCGGATCGTCCGGGTTGAGCTCCTTGTAACGGGCCATGAACTCGCTCTGGGCGGCCTCGTCGCCGAGCTCGTTGGCAGCGTTGGCGGCGATCGCCAGGCAGTCGACCGACTCGTCGTCGATTGCCAGGCAGCGACGGGCGGCCGCGAGGGCCTCCTCGGGCCGGCCGAGAACGAGGTTGAGGTCCGCCACTGCGGCCACCGCGGGCAGCAGATCGGGCACCGCCGCCTCCGCCTCCTCGAACTTCGCCAGCGCGCCTTCTTTGTCGCCGGCCTGGTAGAGCTTCCGCGCCTCGCCGATCTCCTTGTAGCCGGGTTGATCCAGGATCTCGGCGGCGTTGGCGGCCTGCGCCTCCTGGATCGAGGCGAGGGTGAACTCGAAGAGCGTGTCGGTGGAGCCGACGGCGACCTTGAACGGACGCTCCTGAGGCTGGTAGCCCTTGGCTTCGACGTGCATCATGTAACGCCGGGTGGCATCGAGGATCAGGACCTTGAAAGTGCCGTTCTTGTTGGTCTTCACGACCTTTTCGAAGGCCGCGACGTCGGCGCTGGTGATCGTGACCACGGCGTCGGCGATGGGCTGACCGTCGCTGTCGGTCACGCGCCCGGAGATCCGCGCCTGCGCGCCGGCGAAGGCGCCGGCAGCCTGGAGGGCGATCAGGGCGGCCGCGAGGACCGTGATGGTACGGATGCGCATATCAGCCTCCCACGCGCAGGAGCGCGTACCGCGAGCATACCCGGTTTTCCGCGAGGGCTCAACGCCGCGGAGCGGTGCTGCGGCCGGGCGGCGACCCGTCGGACGAACCCGGCCGGACGATCAACGGAAGGGCAGCATCGCCTTCATGACGTGGCGGGCGACGGTGGGGTTCTCGCGCAACCGGCGCATGGAGTACGGGTACCAGTCCCGGCCGAAGGGCACGTACACCCGGAGCCGGTGTCCGGCGGCGAGGATGATCCGCCGCAGCTCGGGGTCGACGCCGAGCAGCATCTGGAACTCGTAGCGGTCAAAACCGAGCTGCAGTCGGTCAACCGCCGCCATTCCGTGGCACACCAGCAGCGGGTCATGAGTGGCGATGCCGACGTAGCAGCCGGCCGCCAGCAGCTTCTCCACGGCGGCCGAAAAGTTGGCGCGGATGCTGTCGAAGTCCTTCCAGGCGATCGCCCGGGGCTCGCGGTAGATGCCTTTGCAGATGCGGATGTTCGGCCGCAGCGGCAGGAGATCGTTGATGTCGGGCAGGGTGCGGTGGAGGTAGGCCTGGAGCACCACGCCCACCGCCTGCGGGTGGGCCTCGTGGACCCTGCGGTACAGACGCAGCGTTGCGTCCGTGCAGGTGTGGTCCTCCATATCGATGCGGACGAAGTTCCCGCGGGCGGCGGCATCGGCGACGATCGTCTCCACGTGGGCCGCGCACAGCGCCTCGTCGATCTTGAGCCCGAGCATGGTCGGCTTGATGGAGACGTTGGCGTCGAGGCCTTCCGACTCGATGCGCGCGAGCAGGGCCAGGTACTGTTCGACCGCCGCCGCCGCCTTGGCCGGGTCCCGAACCTCCTCCCCGAGGACATCGACCGTGCCCGTGGCGCCCTCGTCGTTCATCGCCCGCAGGGTGCGTACGGCGTCGTCCATGCTCTCGCCGGCGACGTAACGCTGCGCGACCCGGCCGACGATGGGTTTCGGGATCAGGGGCATCCCGTGCTTGACCAGCGAGTCGAACAGGCTCATGTGATTCTCCTCGAATCGGGTGTTTGAGCGAGCACGGCGGCGTACACGGCCGCCGCCCCGGCGGCGCAGAGCGCGCCGGCCGCGAGGCGGAGCGTGGCCCCGGTCGTGGTCACGTCGTCGACCAGCAGGACCGTTGCGCCGGGCCGCACCCGCCGTGCCCGGAAGCTGCGGCGCGGCAGCTGCAGGCGTCGGGCGCGGCTGCTGCCGGTCTGACGGCCGAGCCCACGCCTGGCGAGCAGTCGGCGCGCCGGCAGTCCGAGGGCCTGTGCGAGCTCGTGCGCCAGGAGCTCGGCCGCCGCCCAAGGGCGCCGCAGGCGTCTGATTGGGTGCGACGGGACCCAGGTCACGACCTCGAGCTCGCCGGCCCAGGGCGCGGCGGCTGCGCGTGCCGCCAGCCGCATCCCGAGCGGTGACGCGAGGTCGTCGCGGCGGCCGTGCTTGAGCGCCAGAACGGCGGTTCTCAGAGCGCCGTCGTGCTCGCCCCAGATCGCCGTTCCGGCCTGCGGTGGTGGGGCCCGCAGGCACTCCAGGCACGGTTCGAGCGCATCGTCCGTCGCGCCCCCGCAGCGCCCGCAGATCGTGCCCGGGCGTGGAATCACCGCGGCCCAACAGGCACCGCACAACCCGCGATCCCTGCCCGCGAGCGGCTGCCCGCAGTGCGGGCAGAGACCGGGCACCAAGGCCTCGATGGCGGCTGTCGCCACGCCCCCCATGCTCACGGCGCGTATGGTAACAGAGGAACCCGCCCCCGCAGCCGAGCCCTCCGGCGCGAAGCCCCGTATACTGACACCGTGCGCACCATCCACCACGAAGCCGTGGCCGCAGCGAAGCCGGGGAGCCGGCTCGGAACCCCCGTGGCGGGCGCTCGCGGCGAGATCGCGGGCCCGGTCTGATGCCGCACCTCATTCTCGACCGTGCCGTCGACCCGCGCCGGGTGCTCGAAGAGCTGCCGCGGGAGGTTCGGCGCTGGCGGACTGCGGTGCTCAAGACGACCGAGGTGTGGAGCCGTTCGGACCGCGCCGCGCTGCTGGTCGAGGGCGTGGTCGTCGAGCACTCGCGCCCGTTGCACCCGGTCGCGCTGGTCGGTCTCGGGGGCAAGGAGACCAGCGTCCGCCTCTGGGACCCGGCGCCGATCGAACGGACGCCGGCGGTGCAACGATGGCTGGCGCTGGTGGCGGCCGATCTCAGGGGGCTCGGCGCCGGCGACCTGCGGACCTCGAACATCGCAGCGGAGATCCTCGAGGACCTCCAGCTCGGTGCGCCCCGCTGAGGTCGCGCACCGCGGGGGAGCCCCACTCACCGTTTGAGAGCTTCGTCCACCTCGAGCTGGCGCTCCTGCGCCGACTGCTGGAGGTTCTCGAGCTGGTCGCGGACCCCGTCGGTGGCGAGGCGGGGGTCGGGTTCCCCGGCAGCCTCGCCGGCCAGCGTCGCACGCGCGGCCTCGAGCTTGAAACGCGCGCGATCGAGGTGGGCCGCGGAGGGGTTCAGGGCGTACGCCCGGAGCTCACCGGCTGCGCTGCGCAGCGACACCGCCACGTGCAGGTCGGAGCTCGCCGACGGCGCGGAGGCGGCCCAGGATCCCGCCGTCTCGGAGAACAGGCGGAGGTCGGCGAGACGATCGTCGATGGTGTCGGGGGCCGCCAGCAGCGTCTCGAGGGCGGCGACCATGGAAGCCGCGGCGGCAGGGTCGAAGGGGCGGCCCGAGGCGCCTTCTTCGCGGAGCCCGTCGGCCATCGTGGTGACTGCGTCGAGACTGGAGTCCGCGTCCCGGCCGCTCAGGTAGAGCACGTAGCCGGCGGCCACCAGCACCGCGATCATGAACGCGCCCGAGAATCGCACGCCGCCACCTCCCAGCTTCCAGTATAGCCCCGGTGTGTCATCTGCCGCGGACACTTCACCGAAGCTGCGGTCCCACCTTCCCGGCTTTCGTTGCCTCGAAGATGGCACGGTCCTTGCCAAAGCCACCGGCGGAGGATGAAATGCCACCCACGACCCGGCCCATAGTCTCGACCCTCGGCGTCCTCGCGGCGCTGGCCCTGGCCCCGGCGGTTTCGGCGCAGCTTGCCGCGGACTGGATGGTCCCGGCGGCCGCCCACAATCCCGGCGTCGGTGGGACCTTCTGGAGGACCGACCTGTCCCTCCACAACCCCCACCAGTACGAGCTCCCGGTGATCGTCCAGGTGTTGCCAAGCGACACCGAGAACTTCGAGGTCGCGAGCCTCGACCTCACCCTCCACCCGTGGGAGACCGTCAATCTGTGGGACGTGCTGGGTCCGGGTGTGTTCGACTTCGAGGGCTCGGCGGCGATGCTCGCCTACGCGGATCCTTCTCTGAGCTGCGACCCCATCGAGTCCTGCCACTTCCTGGCGACCTCGCGGACCTACACGCCGGATGGGTCGGGCGGTGGTGAGTACGGGCTGACCGTCGCCGGCGTCGGCGTCGGCCGCGCCACCGACTGGTCGAGCTTCGGCTACGCGGCCGGGATTCTCAATGACGGGGAGTTCTTCCGCTGCAACATTGGCGTCGCCTCGTGGACTCCGGAGTGGACCACGGTGCGGGTCGATGTCCAGAGCGCCGACGGGCAGGTCCTGAGCTCGGAGATCTTCGAGATCCCGCCCTTCGGCCACAGTCAGCGGCGGCTGGCGACCGCAGTGGAGGGTGGCAGCCTCGTTTTCTACCTCGAGGCCGGGCCAGACGATGCGGCCGTCTTCCCCTATGCCACCGTCATCAACCAGGCGACCGGGGACGCCAGCTTCTTCTTCGCGGAGGCGTCCGCCGTCGGCGTCTCGGCGAGCAAGGGCCGGGATGCCGCCGGACGGCCGCCGGTGCCGCGAGACGGCCAGACCGTGGCGCCTTCGCGCTGAGACGTCCCCGCGGCCGGGGCGCCGCTATTCGGCGGGTGACACCACGGCCGGGTGGGGTTCATAATGGGTACTCCAGGTTCGGAGGCCCATGGTTCAGTTCGACAACCAGAACCGGCAGATCAAGATCAAGATCGTCTTCTACGGACCGGCCGTGGGCGGCAAGACGACCTCGCTGCAGCACATCCACCGCGTCACCGACCCCGAGCAGCGGACCAAGCTCTACTCGCTCAACACGGCCAACGACCGCACCCTGTTCTTCGACCTGCTGTCGCTGAACCTCGGCCGCATCCGCGACTTCCGTCTCGTCCTCCAGGTTTTCACGGTGCCCGGCCAGGTCCAGTACGACGCCACCCGGCGGACCGTGCTCGCGGGCGCGGACGGGGTGGTCTTCGTCGCCGACTCGCAGACGGCACAGCGGCAGGCCAACCTCGCCTCGCTGGCCGACCTGAAGACCAATTTGGCGGCCAACAACCTCGACGCGGCCGCGACCCCGCTGGTCTTCCAGTACAACAAGCGCGACCTCGACCCGGTGCTCGGCATCGACGCGATGGACGCCGAGCTCAACCCGG
>DATIVB010000578.1:0-4706 GCA_035466375.1 Chondromyces sp. | reverse complement strand
CCCGGCAGCCAGAAGATCAGCGGCACGTGGCTGAGCGTGCTCCAGATCCCGCGGCAGTGCATCATGTGGCCGTGCTCGAGGAACTCCTCGCCGTGGTCCGACGCCAGCACCAGGAGCGTGCGGTCGAGCAGGCCCTGCTCGTCGAGGCGCGCCACGAGACGCTGGAACACCCCATCGAAGGTCAGGATCTCGTCGTCGTAAAGGTCGACGAGGTGCTGGAGGTCGCGCTCGCCGATCTCGATCCGCGGCCCGTCGCCGTACAGCATCGCGGCGATGGGATTGGGGTCGCCCTCGCGCACGAAATCGAACCCGTCGTAATCGAGCGCGAAGCGGCGTCGAAAGCGCTCCGGCGGCTGGTAGGGCGAGTGCGGCTCCATGTAGTGGATGTAGAGGAAGAACGGCTCCTCGATCCCGTCCAGTTGCTCGAAGACCTTGTTGTTGAGGCAGCTGCCGTGGAGCCACACGCAGCCCTCGATGAAGGTGTCGAAGCCGCGGTCGAAGCCGCCGTTCGGGTTGTAGTCGCTGGGCGTGGCGCGGACGATGTGGCTCGCCGACACCGCGGCGGTGGAGTACCCGGCGTCCCGCAGGATCTCCGCGATGGTCGGCATGTGCTCCGGAATCCCCATCTCGCCCGGGCCCTGGCGCAGGAACGGCCCCGGGTAGCGCGAGGTGAAGATCGAGTTGACCGACGGGAAGGTGCAGCTGGCCTGGGAGCGGGCCCGCTCGAAAACGATGCCCGAAGCGGCCATTCGGTCGATGAAGGGCGTCGTCGTTCGTTCGTACCCGAAGGTGCTCATGTGGTCGGCGCGCAGCGTGTCGACGAGGACGACGACCACGTTGCTCGGACGCGTCGGGGGCGGCGGGGGAGCGGAGACCGGCCGGTGGCAGGCCGTGGCGCCCACGACGAGGGCGAGTGAGCATCGCACCGCGAACCGGCGCGTCATCATGCGCGCACTGTAGCAGGGCCGCCGCAGGAGTTCCGCGCTGCCGGGTTGCGGCCCGGAACCCTCACTCGAGCACGTAGCCGAGGGCCTCGAGGCGCTCGCGCTCGTTGCGGTCGAGAAGGGCCTCGCCGGCCTCTCCGTGCTGTGCGGACGCGACGCGGGAGGTCAGCGCTCTCACGAACTCCCGATAGCGGTCGCGCATCGCCGCGACGAGCTCCGGGTGGCGACCGGCGAGGTCGTGCAGCTCCAGCGGGTCGGCCTCGATGTCGAAGAGCATCTCGGGCATCGCTCCTCCGCCCTCCGGTCGCTTGACCAGCCGGTACTTCCAACGCGCATCGCGGACGACGCCGTAGCGGATCGTGCTGTAGTAGGCGGACAGAGGCGGCAGCTCGCGGCCCTCGATCAGTGGCCGCAGGCTCAGACCATCCATGCCCGATGCCTCGTCCGGCAGGCCTGCGTAGTCGAGGATCGTCGGCGCGAAGTCCACCATCCGCACCAGCTCGCCGACTGCCTTCGGGTCCGTTCCTTGGACGGGCAGCTTCAGGAGTGCGGGAATCCGGATCAGCTCCTCGGCCAGCCCGGTGAGCTCGTGGTGGGCGACGTGGCCGTGCTCGAGGAACTCTTCGCCGTGGTCGGCGGTCACCAGGACGACCGCGCCGTCCCACAGGGTCTGCGCGCGCAGGGCCTCGAAGAGCCGCCCCAGCTGCTCGTCGCAGAAGCGGACCTCCGCCTCGTACAGGGACTTCAGGTGCTCGAGGAAGGCCTCGCGGGCGACGCCGCGCGCCTCCGGCGACGGGTAGCGCTCGGCGGCGCGAAGGGACCCCTGCTGGGTGTACAGGAGGTGGTAGACCGACTCGTTGACCTCGAGGTCGGAAAGCCCGGTGGCGCCGCGCCGGAAGAGGCCGTCCCAGGGCTCGGGCGGCAGGTACGGGCTGTGCGGGTCCATCAGGTGCAGCCAGACGAAGGCGGGGCGATCGAGGCCCCGATCGAGGCGCTGCAGGACCGTGTCGACAACGACATCCGCCGGCGGGTAGGCGCCGACCAGCGGGTGAGGCCGATCGTTGCGGACCTCCTCGAGGTAGGGGATGAACTCCTCGTACTCGTCGAAGCCCTGGTGGAACTTGGTGCCCCGGCTGAGGTTGGGGTTGGTGTTGAAACCGAGGGTCGTGTAGCCCGCGGCATGCAGGATCTCGGCGAGCATCGTGATGCTGTCGCTGAGGCCCGGGCGGTCGCGCTCGTCCTCGGACTCCAGATCGTTGAAGCCGTGGCGGGTGGTCTTGGTCCACGCCTCGACGCCCTCGAAGCTCGGGAAGAGGCCGCTCATCAGCGACGGCATCGCCGGCGCCGTGCCCGGGAAGGAGGTCAGCGCCTGGGTGAAGACGGCGCTCTCGGCCGCGAGCGCATCGAGATGGGGCGACGTGGGCCGGGGGTGACCGGCATAGGAGAGAACGTCCGCGCGCAGGGCGTCGATCGTGATCAACACGACGTCCGGAGGTCCCGTCGGCAGGGGCTCCTCCCGCGCCGCGCACCCGGCGGCTACGACCAGAATGAGGAGCAGGGCCTTCCTGACCATCGGCGGCACCCGGCAACCCTAGCATGCCGGACACGGCGAACGGAGGCGATCGGTAGGCCGGCCTCCCGTTTTCCGCCCGCCGCCGCACTGCTATGATCGGCCCGTGACATCTCGCGAGCGGAGGCTGACATGGCGAGAGCCCAGGCCGCGCCGGCGATTGTTCTCCTCGTGGTGGGGCTGCTGATGTCCTGCGCCGCCGAGCCGCCGCCGGCCGCGGACGAGGCGCAGGATCCCCGCACCGCTGTTCCGGCCGAGATCGAGAGCTGGCGGGCCGCGGGCGACTGGGAGGTCTGGGACACCGAGTCGATCTTCGAGTACATCGACGGCCACGCCGAGGTCTACCTGGCCTACGGCATGAAGCGCTGCCTGTCGCGGCGCTATGTCGGGCCCGACGGCGAGCCGGCGATCATCCTCGATCTCTACGAGTTGGCGTCGCCCGCCGACGCTTTCGGGGTCTGGACCCAGGACCGCGACGGCGAGGAGGTCGCGGTCGGCCAGGGCGGGTACTACCGGCACGGCTGGCTCTCCTTCTGGCAGGGACCCTGGTTCGGCTCGATCTACGCGGAAGGCGAGAGCGAGGCCGCGAAGCGGGCGGTGCTCGCCCTCGGCCGCGAGGCGGCCGCGGCGATCGGCGTCACGGGCGAGCCGCCCTCGCTGGTGGACGCGCTGCCCGAGGAGGGCCTCGCGCCCCGCACGGTGCGTTTTCTCCACACGCAGGAGATCCTCAACAGCGTCGCGTACCTCGGCTTCGACAATCCCTTTCTGCTCGCGCCCGAGGTCGATGCCGTCGTCGGCCGCTACCTGTTACCGGAAGGTGGAACGTGGCTGCTGCTCGCCGACTACCCGGACGAGTCGACCGCGGCTCGCGCCGAGGAGCAGGCGCGAGCCGCGGACATTGCGGTGACCCGCAGCGGCGCGAGGCTCGCAGCCGCACTCGAACCCGAGACGCCGGAGGCGGCCGAGACCTTGTTGGCCGCGGCATTGGGAGGACGCTGATGAGCGCTGACAGACTCAACCGCAGGGACTTTCTGACGGTGGCCGGCGGCGCCGCCCTGGCCGGGATTGCCGGATCGACCGCGGCCGACGCGGACGACGGCGGCACGCCGGCGAGCAGCCGGGTCGTCCTGGTCCGCAGCCGGGAGGTCCTCTCGGACGACGGCCGACCGGATGCGCGCATCCTGCACGGGATGTTGAACGATTCGCTGGTTGCACTCTTCTCGGCGTCGAACGCCGCAGCGGCGTGGCGCCGCGTCGTCTCGCCCGGTGACGTGGTCGGCATCAAGAGCAACGTCTGGAGGTACCTCCCGACCCCGGCGGCCCTCGAGGACGCCATCCGCGCGGAGGTGATCGCCGCCGGCGTCGACCCGGCCGACGTGGCCGTCGACGACCGTGGCGTGCGGACGAACCCTGTCTTCAAACGTGCCACCGCGATCATCAACACCCGCCCCCTGCGCACCCACCACTGGTCGGGGCTCGGAACCAGCATCAAGAACCTCATCATGTTCGTGCCGCGGCCGCAGGAGTACCACGGCGACGCGTGCGCGTCGCTGGGTGCGGTCTGGCGGCTGCCGGAGGTCGAGGGCAAGGTGCGGCTCAACGTGCTCGTGATGCTGACGCCGCAGTTCCACGGCGTCGGCGCGCACAGCTTCTCGCCCGAGTACATCTGGCCCTACGGCGGGCTCATCGTCGGCACCGACCCGGTGGCCGTCGACGCGACCGGCGCCCGCATCATCGAGGCCAGGCGGTCGCTTCACTTCGGGAAGCAGAGCCCGATCACGCCGCCGCCCCACCACATCCGGGTCGCGGGCGAGCGCTACGGCCTCGGCGTCAGCGACCCCGAGCGCATCGAGCTCGTGCGCCTCGGCCCCATGGATGACGCGCTCATTTGAATGAGGAATGAGGAATTAGGAATTAGGAATTTTCCCCCGCCCACCACGATCGCTCCAGGTGGGGTGGGCGGCATTCCTAATTCCTAATTCCTAATTCCTAATTTTCTTTGGCTCCTGCCGGGGCACCTCGACACGCCTGCAAATCAAACGTTTGTCAGCGCCTGCTCGAAGTCGCCGATCAGGTCCTCCGCGTCCTCGCAGCCGATGGAGACCCTGACCAGCCCGTCGGTGATGCCCGCCGCGAGGCGGTCGTCTCTCGACATCGCGGCGTGGGTCATGGAGGAAGGGTGCTGGATGAGG
>DATIVB010000577.1:0-4100 GCA_035466375.1 Chondromyces sp. | reverse complement strand
GTTCCAACGTTCAAACGTTTAAACGCCGCTGGGATCGCGCTAGGATGTCGGGCATGAGGATCGGCGTCATCGCGGCCGAGCTGGAGGGGCGCCGGACCGGCGTCGGCCGGTATCTGGAGGGCATGCTCGGGGGGCTGCAGTCCTGGGACCACGGGGCGGAGTGGCACCTCTTTTTTCAGGGCGATCGGTCAACCGGGGTCGTTGCGGACGACCCATGGCTGGTGCCGCACTTTTCGGAGCACCACGGATCCAGGGTGGTGTGGGAGCAGCTTCGCCTGCCGCGCGAGCTGGCGCGTTACCGCCTCGACCTGGTCTTCGGACCCGCCTACACCCTGCCCTTCGGCCTCCGCGTTCCGGCGGTGGTGGCGCTGCACGACCTCAGCTTCGAACTGCTGCCGGACGAGTTCGGGCCGCGCGAGCGCTGGCGGCGGCGCCTGCTGGCGCGCCGCGCGGCACGGGTCGCGCGGCGCGTGCTGACCGACACCGCCCACATGGCCGGGCTCGTCCGGGCCCACTACAAGGTGCCCGCCGGGCGGATCGGGACGGTGCCGCTGGGCGTCGAAGCAGAGCGCTTCTCGCCGCAACCGGGCTCCGGGGACGGACCGACCCTGGCGCGGCTCGGGGTGCGCCGGCCCTACCTGCTGTGGGTGGGGACGGTGCTCGAGCGGCGGCGGCCGCGCGAGGTCCTGGAGGCGTTCTCGAAGCTCCGCGCCGGGCGGCCCGAGCTGCAGCTGGTGATCGCGGGCGCCAACCGTCTGCGGTCGCCGGAGCAGCTGCACGCCTGGGTGGAAGAGCTGGCGCTGGGTCCCCACATCCTCGAGCTGGGATGGGTCGACGAACCCGCCCTGGCGCCGCTCTACCGCGGCGCCGAGCTCGGCTTCTATCTCTCGCGCCACGAAGGGTTCGGGATCCCGCCGCTGGAGTGCCTGGCGTGCGGCACCCCGGTGGTCGTGAGCCCGGGATTGGGGCTCGACGAGATCTGGCCGGATTACCCCCTGCGCTGCGCCGCCGACTCCGCCGACGAGATCGCGGAGATGGCGCGGCAGGTGCTGGCCGAGCCGGGCTGGGCGGTGCGGCGCCTGTCCGAGGCGCCGCGGATCATCGGCGGGCTGGATTGGGAGTCGAGCTCGCGGCGGCTGGTGGCGGAGCTCCGAAGGGCGGTGGCGGCGTGATTTCGGTGATCATCGTCAACCACAACGGGCGCCATCTCCTGCGGCGCTGCCTCGAGAGCCTCCGGGCCTCGACCGCGGAGGTGGAGGTGCTGCTGGTGGACAACGCCTCCTCCGACGGCTCGCTGGCGCTGGTCCGAGAGCGCTTTCCCGGTGTCAGGGTGCTCGAGCAGGCGCGCAACCTCGGCTTCGGCGCCGCCAACAACATCGCCGCCGCGGCGGCGCGGGGCGAGGCCCTGCTGCTGCTCAACGCCGACGCCTGGCTCGAAGAGGGCGCCCTCGATTTCCTCGCCGCGCGCCTCGCCGGCCACCCGCGCAACGGGCTGGCGGCGCCGCGGCTGCTGTACCCCGACGGCCGCCGCCAGTTCGCGTGGTCGCCCGAGCGCGGCGCCTTCGGCGAGGCGTTGCAACAGCTGCGCAACCGCCACGAGTCGAGTGCCTGGGCCCACGGCCCCATCGCCCGGCTTCTGGCTCGCCTCGCGGGCCGCCCGTGGTACACGGCGGCCTGCGTGCTGCTGCGGGCGGAGGCCTTTCGCGAGGTCGGGGGCTTCGACGAGCGCTTCTTCATGTACTTCGAGGACGTGGACCTCTGCGTCCGCCTCGAGGCGGCGGGCTGGCGGCTGGTTCAGGAGCCGCGCGCGGTGGCGCGCCACGAGGGCGGCTTCGCCCGTCACCCGAAGGTCGACGACCTCTACCGGCCGTCGCAGCTGCGCTACTACGCCGCCCACCGTCCGGAGTGGGAGCGGAAACTGGTGGAGTGGCGCCTGCGGCGACGCTACGGCGACCGCGAGGTGGAGCGATGGCTGGCGGCAGGGGGCGCAAGCCCGTGATCGCTTCGCTGCTGGCGGCTTTGGTGGTCGCGGCCATGGACGCCCTCCTCGGGCCGCTGCGTCGCCGGCGTACGGTGCGGCAGCTCGAGCGCGCCGAGGCCGAAGTGACGGAGGCGGTGGCCGACGGACGGCTCGCGCGGATCACCGGTGAGGCGCTCCTGCAGCACCTCGAGGGTCTCAGGCGATCGATCGCCGGCGGACGTGGGGAGGGCTGAGAGGTGCGGATCGGCATCGACGCTGGGCGGGCACTGCACGGGGACGGCGGCGTCGCGTCGTACACCCGGGAGCTGATCTGCGGCCTCGCCGGACACGCGCCGGAGCACCAGCTCGTGCTCTTCGACCTCGACCGCGGCGCGCGCCGGCGCGAGACCTACCGGCGCGCCCTCGGGCCGCTTCCCGCCGCGGTCGAGATCGCGCCCGTCGAAGCCGGGGCGCTGCGCCGCCTCGACCTCTTCCACGCGCCGGGCTTCAGGATGCCGCCGGAGGGCGCGCCGCGCACCGCCTTCACTCTCCACGATCTGACCGTGCTCAGCCATCCCGCGTGCCACACCGAGGCCAACCGGGCCCGCACCCTGGTCGCCATCGCCCAGGCCCTGTCCCGCGGGGCGGCCGTGATCGCGGTCTCCCAAGCCACCCGGCTCGAGGCGGAGCGCCTCCTCGGCCTGGATCCGGCCGAGCTCGAGGTGGTGCCGCCGATCGTGTCGGCCGGCTTCAGATCCTCGGGCGACGACGAGAAGATCCTCGAGGACCTCGGCGTCGAGTGCCCCTTCGTGCTCGTGGTCGCCGGCTTCGAGCCGCGCAAGAACCTGGGCCGGCTGCTCGACGCCTGGGAGCTCCTGCCCGAGGGCCTCCGCGACCGTCACCTCCTGGTCATGGTGAGCTCGGCTGGTTGGTTACAGAGCCGGCTGCGGCGCCGCGTGGCCCGGCTGCGGCGCGCGGGCGGCGTGGTCGAGCTGTCCGGTCTCCAGACCGTCGAGCTGGCCACCCTCTACCGCCGGACGCGGGCGCTGGTGTTCCCTTCGCTCGCCGAGGGCTTCGGCCTGCCGGTGGCCGAGGCGATGGCCTGCGGGGCGCCGGTCATCACGTCCGACCGTTCGTCCATGCCCGAGGTCGCCGGCGGGGCGGCGGTGCTCGTCGACCCGGAGAACACGGCCGACATCGCCGACGGGATGGTGCGGGTGCTGACTAACGAGGAGTTCCGGCGCGACCTCCGGGAGCATGGCCTCGAGCGGGGCGAGCGATTCAGCGCCGCGGCGGTCGTGCCCCGCCTCCTCGCCGTCTACGCCCGGGCTGCTAGGATGACGCCATGACGGAGCACCTGATCGAGCGCCGGGAGGGGAAGATCGCGGTCCTCACCCTCAACGATCCCGAGCGCGCCAATCCGCTGTCGTCGGCCATGGTGGCCGCCCTGACCTCGGCCCTCGCGCGGGCCGCGGACGATCCCGAGGTGCGCGCGGTCGTCCTCGCCGGCGCCGGGCGGCACTTCTCGGCCGGCGCCGACCTCGAGGCCCTCGAGCGCCTCGCTGCGGGCGGCGACGAGGCAGGGGCGCGGCGCGACACCGAGCAGCTGCGCGAGCTCTTCGAGGTTCTCCTCGGGCACCCCAAGCTGACGGTAGCGGCCGTGCAGGGCGCGGCGGTGGCCGGGGGCTGCGGCCTCGCCACCGCGTGCGACCTGGTGGTGGCGGAGCCGGCCGCCCGCTTCGCCTACACCGAGGTCAAGATCGGCTTCCTGGCGGCCATGGTGCTCACCTTCCTGACCCGCCGCGTGCCCGGCCACGTGGCGCGGCGGCTGCTCCTCGACCCCGAGATGCTGGACGGCGAGCGCGCCGTGTCGCTCGGCCTGGCGGACGAGCTCGCCGAACCCGGCGGCGCCGTCGACACCGCCGTCGAGCTCGCCCGCTCGGTGTGCGCGAAAGCGTCGCCCTCGGCCCTGGCCGCCACCAAGGCCCTGCTCAACGAGGCCGTGGGCCTCGGGTGGCGCGACGCCCTGGCGGCCGCCGCCGAGGCCAACGTCCGCCAGCGGCGCCACCCCGACTGCGTCCGCGGCGTGCGCTCCTTCCTCGAGGACAAGACCACCCCGGACTGGCTCGAGGCGGCCGAC
>DATIVB010000576.1:0-2247 GCA_035466375.1 Chondromyces sp. | reverse complement strand
CGACCGTCTATAATCCGCGGCGATGAGGCGGGACCTTCGCGTGTACGACCGGATTTCCGAGGCCGTCGGCTGGACGCCGCTGGTGCGCCTGCACGGGACGGTGGACGACCTCGAGTCCGAGGTCTACGCCAAGATCGAGTTCATGAATCCGATGGGCAGCGTCAAGGACCGGGTCGCCCGCTACATGATCGAGCAGGCCCTCGGCGACGGCCGGCTGCAGCCCGGCGACCTGGTGGTGGAGAGCTCCTCCGGCAACACCGCCATGGGGCTGGCGATGATGTCGGTGCTCGAGGACCTGCGCTGCACGATGGTGGTCCGCCGGCAGACCTCGAAGGAGAAGCTCGACTGCCTGCGTGCCATGGGCATCAACCTGGTGCTGGTGGACGGCGAGCTGCCCCCCGAGGACCCGGAGAGCTACAACCGCAAGGCGCGCGAGATCGTCGCCAGCGACCCGGACGCCTACTTCCCCGACCAGCACAACAACCGCGAGAACTCCGCGGCCCACTACCACACCACCGGCCCCGAGATCTGGCAGCAGATGGAAGGCCGGATCGACTACTTCGTCGCCGGCATCGGCACCGGAGGCACCGTCTGCGGGGTCGCCCGGTACCTCAAGGAGCAGGACCCGAACATCAAAGTGGTGGCGATCGACCCCCAGGGATCGGTGTTCTTCGACTGGTTCCACGAGCGCCGGCTCGGGCGGCCAGGTCCCTATCTGATCGAAGGGCTGGGCGACGAGGAGATCATTGGCTGCCCCGACTTCGATCTCATCGACGACATGTACCGGGTCACCGACCGCGAGGCCTTCCGCGCGGCGCGCGGGATCGCCCGCCGCGAGGCGATCCTCGCCGGCGGCTCGTCCGGCGCCGCGCTGTGGGGCGTGCGCAAGCTGGCCTCGACCCTCGAGCGGCCCGCCCGCATCGTCACGATCTTCTGCGATTCCGGCAGCCGCTACCTGAGCACCATCTTCAACGACGAGTGGATGAAGGCGCGGGGGTTCCTCTGATCCGAGTTTTGAGTTTTGAGTTTTGAGTTTCCCCCAAGCCCGCCCCGGGGCCGCAATCCGAGGGAGGGCCGGGCGGAACTCAAAACTCAAAACTGAGAACTCAAAACTCCTCAGGGGATCGAGGACTGCTGCGAGATCGCGGGTCGGTAGACCGAGTCGCCGGTGATGTTGTCGATCACCGTCGCGTAGGCGTACCAGATGGCGCTGGGATCGCTGCACCGGATCTCGGCCCAGCCGCCCTGCAGCGGGTCGTCGACGCCAAAGAAGTCGAGCCCCTTCTGCTGCAGCCCGGCCTGGTCGAAGAGCAGCGAGCCCGAGGCCACCTCGGCGCCCTGACTGTCGAAGAGCTTGACCGTGAATACCAACGCCTGGTTGGCCGCCGGGTCGATCGGCAGGAAGACCCCGATGTTCGAGCGCGAGAACGAGTTCTCGGTGAGGTCGGCGATCCAGGCGGTGTCGGCCGCGAGCACGCCGTTGACGTTGAGGCCGTAACTACCCCCGGTGGCGGCGTTGGTGTAGGTCCGCGAGGCCAGCACCAGCGGCGCGCCGTTGGTCGAGAACACCGACAGGCCGCCCTTCACGTTGCGCAGACCGAAGATGCCGGTCACCACGTTGGCGAGCGTGAGCTGACCGTTGCCGACGATCGGGATCGGGTCGGTCACCACCGGGTCGAAGGCGGGGCCCGCATTGCGCAGCTCGGGGAGCAGCAGCAGCACGACCGAGGTGTCGCTCGAGCTCAGATTGAGGATGCTCACGTCCGACCGCCAGAAGGTGTTGTTCTCGCCGGGCGTGTTGGCGACCGCCGGGATCGTCCCGCCCGGAGCCACGAACTGGGCCGCAGCCGGCACGGCCCAGGACATCAACAGGATTGTCAGAAGAGTTCCACGTCGCATCCGCACCTCCAGAGACCAGTGTAGCGGATGGGAGGGCGAAACAAGCTCAAAGCTCGAGTGCCGGATGGCGTCGGTCGAGCCGTCCGATTTCGGATTTCGGATTTCGGATTTTCACCCACCTGCCCCGCCCGGAAAACAGGGATCAGGTTGCAGGGAGCAGGGCGCGAAGGCGAGGTTCTTGCCGGCAGCGCAGGGGCAGGCGGGACATGCTCCCTGCTCCCGGGTGGGCGGGTGGGAGGTAAAATGGGCGCATCATGCCCGACGGCGGTTTTGACCCGGCATCGAGCCCGGGGGAGCTCTTCTCCCCGCTTCTCGAGGCCGCGATCCGTCTCGCGGCGCGCGGGCACT
>DATIVB010000575.1:0-6261 GCA_035466375.1 Chondromyces sp. | reverse complement strand
AGCCGGCGCGCCCTCACCTCGGCGATCCAGTACCTGGTCATGGGCACCATCGGCGGCACCTTCATCCTGCTCGGCATCGGCATGATCTACATGGTGACCGGCACCCTCAACATCGCCGACCTGGCGGTACGGCTCGCCGCCGTCGGGCCCAACCGGACGGTGCTGGTGGCGCTCGCCTGCATCGGCGTGGGCACCGCCATCAAGCTGGCGGTGTTCCCGCTCCACATCTGGCTGCCGAACGCCTACACCTACGCGCCGGCGATCGTCACCGCCTTCCTCGCCGCCACCGCCACCAAGGTCGCCTACTACGTCCTGGTGCGCTTCGTCTTCTCGGTCTTCGGGGCGCCGCTCGCCTTCGCCGAGCTGCGGCTCGATGCGGTGCTCATGCCGGCCGCGATCGCGGCCATGTTCGTGGGCTCGATCGTGGCCATCTTCCAGGACGACATCAAGCGCATGCTGGCCTACTCGAGCGTCGCCCAGGTCGGGTACATGGTGCTGGGCCTGAGCTTCGTCTCGGTGAGCGGCCTCACCGGCGGCCTGGTCCACCTCTTCAACCACGCCCTCATGAAGTGCGCCCTCTTCCTGGTGATGGCCGCGGTGCTGCTGCGCACCGGCTCGACCCGGATCGAGGCCATGGCCGGTCTCGGCCGGCGCATGCCGTGGACCATGGCGGCCTTCGTGGCCGCCGGCCTGAGTCTCATCGGGGTCCCGCTCACGGTGGGCTTCGTCAGCAAGTGGTACCTGGTGGTCGGTGCGCTCGAGGCGGGGTTGTGGCCGGTGGCGGTGCTCATCCTTCTGAGCTCCCTGCTCGCCCTGATCTACGTGTGGCGGGTGGTGGAGGTGGCCTACTTCCGCGAGCCGGCCGACGACGCCCCGACGGCTGTCGAGGCACCGTTCAGCCTGCTGGGACCGATCTGGGTGCTGGCGGGCGCTACCGTGTTCTTCGGGATCTTCACCTCCTTGAGCGTCGGCACCGCCTCGGCGGCGGCGCGGATGCTGCTGGGGGTCGGACCGTGAGCGTGACGCAGGCGCTCGGGCTCGCGGTGCTGTGGCCGCTCGCAGGGGCGGTGCTGGTGGCGCTCCTGCGCCGGTGGCCGAACCTGCGCGAGGCGGCGAGCCTGCTCACGGCCGGCAGCCTGTTCGCAGTCGTGGCCGCGGTCATCCTGCCATCGGTCCTGGTCGGCGGGCGGCCGCGGCTCGACCTCGTGGAGGTGCTGCCCGGGCTCGACCTCGCCTTCGAGGTGGAGCCCCTCGGCATGCTCTTCGCGCTGGTGGCCTCGGGGTTGTGGATCGTCACCACCCTCTACTCCATCGGCTACATGCGCGGCCACCACGAGTCCAACCAGACCCGTTTCTACATCTGCTTCGCCCTCGCCATCTCGGGGGCCCTCGGCGTCGCCTTCGCGGCCAACGTCTTCACTCTCTTCGTCTTCTACGAGGCGATCACGCTCTCGACCTACCCGCTGGTCACCCACCACGGCACCGTGGAGGCGAAGCGGGCCGGCCGGGTCTACCTCGGGGTGCTGATGGGGACCTCGGTGGCCTTCCTGCTCTTCGCCCTGGTGTGGACCTATCTCGCGGCCGGCACCACCGACTTCCGGCCCGGCGGCATCCTCGCCGGCCGCGTCGAGGGCTGGCACCTCATCGCCCTGCTCGCCCTGTACGCCTTCGGCACCGGCAAGGCGGCGCTGATGCCGTTCCACCGCTGGCTGCCGGCGGCGATGGTGGCGCCGACCCCGGTCAGCGCCCTACTGCACGCGGTGGCGGTGGTCAAGGCCGGCGTGTTCACCGTCCTCAAGGTCATCGTCTACGTCTTCGGCATCGACCTGCTGGCGGCCACCGACGCCAGCCGCTGGCTGACCTGGGCCGCGGCCTTCACCATCATCGCGGCGTCGGTCATCGCCCTCACCAAGGACAACCTCAAGGCGCGCCTGGCCTACTCGACGGTCAGCCAGCTCAGCTACATCGTGCTCGGCGGCGCGCTCGCCACCACGGCGGGGGTGCTCGGAGGCGGGATGCACATCGCCATGCACGCCGTGGGCAAGATCACCCTCTTCTTCTGCGCCGGGGCGATCATGGTCGGCGCCCACAAGACCGAGATCTCGGACATGGACGGGCTCGGCCGGCGCATGCCCTTCACCTTCGGCGCCTTCCTGCTCGGCTCGCTGTCGGTGATCGGGCTGCCGCCCATGGGCGGCTCCTGGAGCAAGTGGTACCTGATGCTGGGGACGGTGGAGACCGGCCAGCTGGCGATGATGGTGGTGCTGATGGCGAGCTCGCTGCTCTCCATCGGCTACCTGATGCCCGTGGTGGGGCGGGCCTTCTTCCGGCCGCCACCCGACGACGGGGGTCACGGTCACAACCCCGGCGGCGGGATCCACGAAGCGCCGCTGCTGTGCGTGCTGCCGCCGGTCCTGACCGGAATCGGCTGCGTGGTTCTCTTCATCTACGCCGACGACGTCTACCGCCTTCTGACGGGGATGATCGGACCATGAGCGACCAACGCAGCCACTGGCTGGACGAACGGCGCAACGTCGACCGGATCTACCGGGGGCTGGTGGCGGTCTGCGTGGTGCTCGGCGTCGCGGACCTGGTGCTCCACCGCCACGCGTACGCCGCCTGGGAGGGCTTTCCCAACTTCTACGGTTTCTTCGGCTTCGCCGCCTTCTGGTGCATCGTGATCGCCGGCAAGCACCTCCGCCGGGTCCTGTGGCGGCCCGAGGACTACTACGATGATTGAGTCGCTGCCTCCCGGCCTGCTCCTGATCCTCGGGGCGCTCGTCATCCCCCTGCTGCCGAGAAGGTGGCAGCCGGGCCTGGCGGTGCTGCTCCCCGTACTCGGTTTCATCCAGGTCCTGATGCTCGAGCCGGGTGTGTCGCACCAGTTGCGCCTCTTCGACTACGAGCTGACGGTGGTGCGGGTCGACCGCCTGAGCCTGGTCTTCGGCTATATCTTCCACCTCGCGGCCTTCCTGACCGCCATCTACGCGCTGCACGTCAAGGACACCGTCCAGCACGTGGCAGCCATGATCTACGTCGGCTCGGCGGTGGGCGCGGTCTTCGCCGGCGACCTCATCACCCTCTTCGTGTACTGGGAGATCACCGCCATTTCGTCGGTCTTCCTCGTCTGGGCCAGCCGCACCGAGGCCGCCTACCGGTCGGGCATGCGCTACCTGGTGATCCAGGTGGGGTCCGGCGTGCTCCTGCTGGCCGGGGTGATCCTGCACGCCTCGGCCACCGGATCCATCGCCTTCGGCAAGCTGATCGGCGATGACGGGCTGCTGGCCTCGGCGAGCCCGGGCGTGCTCCTGATCTTTCTCGCCTTCGGCATCAAGAGCGCCTTTCCCTTCCTCCACAACTGGCTGCAGGACGCCTACCCCAACGGCACCGTCACCGGCACGGTGTTCCTCTCGGCCTTCACCACCAAGCTCGCCATCTACGCCCTCGCCCGCGGGTTCCCGGGCACCGAGATCCTGGTGCCCATGGGCGTGGTGATGACCCTGTTCCCGGTCTTCTATGCGGTGATCGAGAACGACCTCCGCAAGGTTCTGGCCTACAGCCTCAACAACCAGCTCGGCTACATGGTGGTGGGCATCGGCATCGGCACCGCGCTGTCCCTGAACGGCACCGTCTCCCACGCCTTCGCGCACATCCTCTACAAGGCGCTGCTCTTCATGACCATGGGCGCGGTGCTCCACCGCACCGGCACCATCAAGGCGACCGAGCTCGGCGGCCTCTACAAGTCCATGCCGGTGACCACTGTGTGCTGCATCATCGCCGCGGCCTCGATTTCCGGCTTCCCCTTTTTCTCCGGCTTCGTCACCAAGTCGATGGTGATCTCGGAGGTCGAGCACCTGCACCTGACCTGGATCTTCCTCGGTCTGCTGGTGGCCTCGGCCGGCGTCATGGAGCACTCGGGCATCAAGATCCCGTACTTCGCCTTCTTCGGCCACGACTCGGGCCTGCGGGTCAAGGAGGCGCCGTGGAACATGTTGCTCGCCATGATCGCCAGCGCCGCCCTGTGCGTCGGCATCGGGCTGTTCCCCGGGCCGCTCTACTCGATCCTGCCGTTTTCCGACGTCGACTACGAGCCCTACACCGCGGGCCACGTCCTGACCTCGTTCCAGCTCCTGGTCTTCGCCATCCTCGCCTTCGCGGTCCTGGTGCGCACCGGCATCTACCCGCCCGAGAAGGCGGGCGTCAACCTCGACTTCGACTGGACCTACCGCAAGGCCCTGCCGGCGCTCCTCCGCCGGTTAGCCGCGGCGGGCGGCCGCCTCGGCGAGGCATTCTCGATCGTCGCCGACGTGCTCCTCGGCCGCGCCTACCGTCTGGTCTACCGCCTGCACGGCCCCACCGGCGTCTTCGCCCGCACCTGGTCCACCGGCGCCATCGCCTTCTGGGCGGTGGTCGGCCTCTTCGGATTCCTGATTCTCTACTTCCTCGAGCGCTGAGCCGGACCGCGCGAGAGAACTGCCAGCGGCCGACGGCAGCGGCAGCGTCAGGAACAGGCGACGACGACAGCGAGCAGGGTCAGCCAGCAGCGACCGCGGCATAGGTTCTTCCGGACCGGTCATGCCAGTC
Organism: Chondromyces sp.; assembly: GCA_035466375.1. GTDB lineage: Bacteria > Acidobacteriota > Thermoanaerobaculia > Thermoanaerobaculales > Sulfomarinibacteraceae > Sulfomarinibacter. The sequence goes on along the minus strand of DATIVB010000575.1, from coordinate 1,677 downwards.
GATTCGAAGGGGGGCCCTGAACCACAGAGGCACAGAGGGCACAGAGCCGCACAGAGCTTTTCCCGACCCATCGCAGGACCACCCGGAGATCATCGTGTTGCGAGATCATGGGCTCTCTCTGTGGCTTCTCCGTGTTCTCTGTACCTCTGTGGTTCATGTGGATGGCTGGAAATCCGAAATCCGAAATCCGAAATTGGAGACCGACCGACGCCCATCTCACGGATTTCTGGATCGGCAGGGAATGATCATCAGGGGTCCGAGAGCGTCCCGGCGGTGACACCCGGTGTCCTCCGTGGCGGACGCGAGGCCGGGACCTGACCGAGTCGAAAGGCGCCGGTTGCGCCCAGGACGTGGCACGAACCTTGATAAGGTCTCGGATCGAAGGAGTCATGCAGATGCTCGAAAGGTTCCGGTTGGAGCTGTCGACGGTGCTGCTCATCCTCGCCGGGGTGCACCTCTCGGCCGCTGCGCCGCCTGCGCCGCAGGAGCAGGGCTTCGCCGACGAGCTCGAGGTGACGGTGGTCAATCTCGACGTCTACGTCCGCGACCGCGAGGGCCGCCCGGTGGTCGACCTGACCGCCGAGGATTTCAGGTTGCTGCAGGACGGTGTCGAGGTGCCCATCTCCAACTTCGCGGTGTTCACCGGTTCGGGCGGAGCGGCGGGGGAGGGCACCGGCAATTCCGGTGACGCGGTGCTGCCGGCATCGTTGCCGCCGCCGCGGCCGGTCTCGGTGGTCCTGTACATCGACAACACCAACCTCCTCCCGCTCGACCGCAACCGGGTGATCAACCGCCTGCGGGACTTCGTCGCCGAGACGCTGGCGCCGCCGGTGGAGATGATGGTGGTGGCCTCGCGACCGTCGCTCGCGGTGCGCCAGCCGTTCACCTACGACGTCGCGGCGGTGACCGCCGCCCTCGACGGGGTCGCCGGCCACATCGGCGGCCGATCGGCCCGCGACCAGGACCGGAAGCAGATCCTCGATTGGATGGGGCAGGCCGGCAGAGATCCCCTCAGGAGCGCCCGAAGGTCTCTCAGCTCGTCCGGGGACGGGTTGTTGAAGGCGCAGGTGCAGGCGGCGATCAACTCCTACGTGGTGCAGGAGTCCGACACCCTCGAGGACTCCCTGGCGTCTCTGCACGAGGTGGTGCGGCTCGCCGAGATCCGCGACGGCCGGGGGGTCGTGATCCACGTCTCGAACGGCCTGCCGATGATTCCGGGCGTCGACCTGGCGCACCAGTTCGAGGAGGCCTTCCGCGACATCTCGGTCTACAACGTCGTTGCGCAGCACAGCTTCGCCGAGGAGTACCGCGACCTGGTGCAGGCTGCCGCCGCCAGGGGGGTCAGCATCTACGCCGTCGATGCCTCCGGGCTCCAGGGCCTCGAGGGCGGCGCCGCCGACCGTTTTGCGCCGATGGCGCGCGTGGCGTGGGTCCGCCAGGGGAATCTGCAGGACTCCCTGCGTTTCATGGCCGACGGCACCGGCGGGCTGGCGGTGCTCGACACCAACGACGTCAGCACCGGGCTGCGCCGGATCGGGGACGATTTCGCGAGCTATTACTCGCTCGGCTACACCGTGCCCCTCGGCGGCGAGGACCGGAAGCTCCGCCTCGAGGTCGAGCTGCCGGAGTACCCGAAGCTCGAGGTGCGCCACCGCGGGTGGGTCGTCGAGAAGTCCC
>DATIVB010000574.1:0-10486 GCA_035466375.1 Chondromyces sp. | reverse complement strand
CTGGATCTCCTTCACCATCCATGCAGTTGCCATTTCGCATTGTTGCATTCCGGTCACCGCGATGCACCCTCACAAACCTCTGAGGCAATGCAACAATGCGAAAGGCGGCACCCGGCGGGGCTCTTGCGGCCGACCGTCCTGCTGTGCTATAAAACGCGCTGCTGCTTTCGAACTGAAAGTGGGCCCGAGGCCCACTTTTTTTTCTGCAGCGGAGAGGGAAATGAAACTGGACCAGGCACTGCAGGATCAGCTCGCCGCCATCGCGGCGGACGAAGGGCTCGAGCTACTGGCGACCGAGATCGTCGGTTCGGGCTCGAAGACCGTCCTGCGGCTGGTGGTCGACGGTCCCGATGGCGTCGATCTCGAGACCTGCGCGACGGTGTCGCGGCAGGCCTCGGCCATGCTCGACGTCGAGGACCCGATCCAACATCGCTACGCCCTCGAGGTGTCGTCACCCGGTCTCGACCGCAAGCTGTACCGCCGCGAGGACTACGAGAGGTTCGCAGGCCGCCGCGTCAAGGTGCGTCCGAAGGCCTCCTACCGCGAGCACCGCACGGTCATCGGTCAGCTGCTGGGCCTCGACGGCGAAACGGCGAGGATCCTCCGCGACGATGGTCAGGAAGTGCGTCTGCGCCTGGACGATATCTTCGAAACCCGCCTCGAAGTCGATTGGAACTCGATCATGAAGGAAGGGAAAACTCGTTCATGAAGCTCGACATCAACCTGCTGGTCCGCCAGATGGCTGCGGAGCGCGAGATCGAAGCCGAGAAGCTCGTCGAGGCGGTCGCCGAGGCGATCTCCTCCGCCGCCCGCAAGCACTACAAGGAGCGCAGCGTCCACACCGACATCGACATCGAGACCGGCGAGGTCGAGTCGTGGACGACGCGCAACGTGGTCGAGGAGGTCGAGGACCCGGAGATCGAGCTCACGCTCGAGGAGGCGCGAGCCATCGACCCTGCGGCCGAGATCGGCGGCTTCGTGAAGCTCGCGTCTCTCGACACCTCGGTGCTCGGCCGGATCGCGGCGCAGTCGGCCCGGCAGGTGCTCTTCCAGCGCGTCCGCGAGGCCGAGCGGGCTGTCGTCTACCGGAACTACTCGAACCGCGTCGGCGACATGATCAACGGAATCGTCAAGCGGATGGACCGCGGCGCCCTGATCGTCGAGCTCGGCGACACCGAGGGCATCGTGCCGCGCGGCCACCAGGTGCGCCACGAGCGGTACAGCCAGGGCGACCGGGTCCGCGCGGTGGTGGTCGACATCACCATGGACGCCAACCGGCCGCAGGTCGTCCTGTCCCGGACATCCCCCATGCTGCTCGAGAAGCTGCTCGAGATGGAGGTCCCGGAGATCTACGACGGCACCGTCATCATCAAGCGGTGCGTGCGCGAGCCCGGTGAGCGGGCCAAGGTCGCGGTGACGTCGCGGGATTCGGACGTCGACCCCGTCGGCGCCTGCGTCGGCCTCAAGGGCTCCCGGGTGCAGGCGATCACCCGCGAGCTCAAGGGCGAGAAGATCGACATCATCCCGTTCAGCAGCGACCTCGTGACCTTCGCCCAGAATGCCCTGTCCCCGGCCAAGATCAACCGGGTCGCGGTTCGCGAGGAGCCCATCAACGTGATGGTCCGGGACGAGGACGGCCAGCCGGTCCTCGACGAAGCCGGCGCTCCGCTCATCGAGGAGCGAACCGAAACCGTGCTCGACGTGATCGTCGGCAGCGAACAGCTGTCGCTCGCCATCGGAAAGCGCGGTCAGAACGTGCGGCTCGCCTCCAAGATGCTCGATTGCCGGATCGAGATCAAGAGCCAGGAGGCGGTCAAGGACGAGCTCGCCTCGGCCCTCGCGACGATGCTGCGAGAGATGGAAGGGATCAGCGCCGAAGAGGAGATCCCCGAGCTCGAAGCCTCGACGGGGAGCGTCTCGTACGACGAGCTCATCCCACTCGAGGACATGGCAATGCTGACCGATCGGCTGCGGGAGCGTCTCCAGGGCCACGGCATCCACACGGTTCAGGACGTGCTCGCGCGCGACACCGGCGAGCTTTCGAGCATTCCGGGCATCGGACCGGTCACTGCGACCAAGCTCCTCGAAATGGCGAATCGGACGCTCGAGGAGAATCTCGCAGATGCCGCGGAATCCGTGGTCGGAGAGGAGTGAGGCAGTATGCAGCAGCTCCGTGTCGTCGACCTCGCCCACACGATGGGCATCACCGCGAGAGAGCTCATTTTCAAGCTGCGCTCGATCGGGGTGACGGTCAGCAGCGAGGAGGACAGCCTCGATCTCGCGACGGTGCGAGCGATCATCACGGGTGAGACGCTGCAGCGCCGCCCCCGCGAGGTGATCGTCCGCCACGAGAAGAAGGAAGAAGAGACCGCGACCATCTCCGCCAAGGATCGGCTCGCCCGTCGCCGCAAGCGCCAGGTGGTCGACACCAAGAAGACGATCGACGAGGTCGTGGCGGAGAAGAGGCCGGCCGTCGGGGATGAAATCGAAGCCGAGAGGGCCGAGGCGATCCTCGAAGCCGAGGAGATCGCTGCCGGCGAGCTCGAGCGCGAGGAACCGGCCGAGATCGAAGCCGGAGCCGAAGCCGCAGCCGAGGTCGAAGCCGCCATCGAGATGGAGGAGATCCCGCTCGAGTCGGGCGAGTTCGACGAAGAAGAGATCGAAGACGGCGTCGAGGTCAAGCCCGAGGTGGAGATCACCGAGGAGGAGATCACGGCCACACGGGCCGCCAGCGACGAGGAGGAGTCCCCGAAACGGGTGCGGCCGAGCCGCGCCAAGACGCCCCTCGAGCAGAGCCTGCGCGAGCTCTCCCCGGAGGAGATCCGCGAGCGGCTGGCCGACCAGAAGAAGATCGAGAAGCAGCGCAAGGCGGCGAAGGCCACCACTGCCGCCACGAAAGGCGCCGGCCGCAAGGCGAAGGCCGCCGCCGACGCCAAGGAGATCCGCGAGCTGCTGCACAAGTTCGAGGAGCAGAAGCTCAAGGGGCAGCAGGAAGGCGCCGCAGGCGCGCGCCCGGCGCCCCGTCCGGCTCCCGGCCGCCCGGGGGGGAAGAAGGGTCGCCGGCGGCGGGTCGAGGACGACCAGCGCACCGCTCCGCCGCGCCCCACCCGCAGCGTCCAGTTCCGGGACGGCGAGAAGCCGGAAGGGCCGATCATCCTGTCGGAGATGGTGACCGCCCGCGAGCTCGCCGAGAAGCTCAACGTCACCGCCAAGGACCTTCTCGGCCTGCTGATTCAGAAAGGCGTGATGGTCACCACCAACCAGTCCCTTCCGCACGAGCTGGCGGAGGAGATCTGCGCCGATCTCGGGATCGACGCGATGGTGGCCTCGGCCGAGGAGCTGATCGACTACGAGCGCGAGGAGAGCGCCGAGGCCTCGGGCCCGCTCAAACCGCGTCCGCCGGTCGTCACCGTCATGGGCCACGTGGACCACGGAAAGACCTCGCTGCTCGACGCCATCCGCTCGAGCCGGGTCGCCGAGCAGGAGGCCGGCGGTATCACGCAGCACATCGGCGCGTCCCGCATCACCGCCTCTGACGGCCGACTGGTGGTCTTCGTCGACACCCCGGGTCACGAAGCCTTCACCCAGATGCGCGCCCGCGGCGCTCATGTCACCGACATCGTGGTGCTCGTCGTGGCGGCGGACGACGGCGTCATGCCGCAGACCCGTGAGGCGATCAACCACGCCCGGGCGGCGAACGTCCCCCTGATCGTCGCCGTCAACAAGATCGACAAGGCCAACGCGAACCCGGACCGGGTCAAGCAACAGCTCGCCGAGAACGACATTCTGGTCGAGGACTGGGGCGGCGACGTGCCGTCGGTCAACGTCTCGGCGAAGAAGAACCAGGGAATCGGCGACCTTCTCGACGTGATCCTCCTGGTCGCCGAGATGCGGGACCTCAAGGCGCCCGCCGAGGGCAGGGCCCGCGCCGTGGTGCTCGAGGCGCGCAAGGAGAAGGGACGCGGCATCGTGGCGACGCTCCTCGTCCAGCAGGGCAGGCTCGAGGTCGGGGACTTCTTCTTCTGCGGCTCGACCTGGGGCCGGGTGCGGGCGATCACCGACGACGCCGGCCAGCGCATCGACTCCGCCGGCCCGTCGGACCCGATCGAGCTGACCGGTTTCGAGTCCGTGCCCGCGGCCGGCGACATCCTGCAGGCCACCGAGAGCGAGGCCAAGGCGCTCGAGGTCTCCAGCTACCGCAGCCTCCGCGACCGCGAGGAGGGCCTCACCGCCACCCGCAAGGTGTCGCTCGACACGCTCTTCGACCAGATGGCGGAGAGCGAGGTCCGCGAGCTCAACGTGGTGATCAAGGCCGACGTCCAGGGTTCGGTCGAGGTGCTGCGGGAGACCCTGATCAGCCTCGGCACGGAAAAGGTCAAGATCAACGTTCTCCACGGCTCGGTCGGCGCTGTGACCACCAATGACGTGATGCTGGCCTCGGCCTCGAATGCCATCATCATCGGTTTCGCGGTTCGGCCGGAGAGGACCGCCCGCGACCTCGCCGACGCCGAGCAGGTCGACGTACGCCTCTACACCGTGATCTACGACCTCGTGGATGACGTCAAGAAGGCCATGGTCGGGCTGCTCGAGCCGGAGTACCGCGAGGAGGAGCTCGGGCGAGCCGAGGTGCGCGAGGTCTTCAAGGTGCCGAAGGTCGGCGCGATCGCCGGCAGCCACGTGATCGAGGGCGTCATCACCCGGACCGCGAAGGTGCGCCTCCTGCGCGACAACGTCGTGATCCACGAGGGCGAACTGGCATCGCTGAGGCGATTCAAGGATGACGCATCGGAGGTCCGGCAGGGCTTCGATTGCGGCATCGGCCTCGAGCGCTACCAGGACATCAAGGAAGGTGACATCATCGAGGCCTATCGCATGGTCGAGATCGCGCCGGAGCTCTGAGCTCGAGCCCGGGGCGGTCTCTCGCATGGCGGAATGAATGAGCGATACAACCTATGTCGCGGTCGCGCGCGTCGAGCTGCACGTACCGGAGGCCCGCAGCCTCAAGGAGAAGCGCGCTCCGGTCCGCAGCCTGGTGGATAAGATCAGGAGCCGCCACCAGGTTCTGGTGATCGAGGCGGGCCACCAGGATCTTTACCAGCGGGCCCGCCTCGACATCTGCGCTCTCTCGACCAGCCCGGCCGACCTCGAGGCGAGGATGCAGAGGGTCGAGTCCACGGTCAACCGCAACTGGAACGGCGAGGTTCTCGGCTGGGCGGTCGAAATCCTCGAGATTTGAGCGGCCGCGAGAGAACTTGGAGTCAGCGTGCAGGACAAGACATTCGACCGCAACGAGCGCCTCGAGGGCGAGATCAGGGCCGTGCTCTCCGACCTCCTGCGCCTCGAAGTGAAGGACCCGCGGCTGGCGGAAGTCACCGTCTCCGGAATCAAGCTCGCGCCCGATCGCAGCAAGGCCCGGGTCTACTTCTCGTTGATCGGAGATGCCGAGCGGGAACGGCAGGCGGCGGACGGGTTCGCGGCGGCCGCGCCGTTCTTGCGTCGCAAGCTCGGACAGCTGATGCGGATGCGCGTCGTGCCGAGCCTCGAGTTTCTGCGCGACACCTCCTACGAGTACGGCGACCGGATGGAACGGCTCTTCGATCGACTCGCCGAAGAAGGCGTCCTGCCGCCCTCCGAAGAGGCCCCGCCAGGCGGCGGAGGGGAGGACCGGTGAGCATCGTCAGCTCGGACCCGGACGCAGCCGTCAAACGCCTCAAGGACGCTTACCGCGTCCTGGTGACGTGCCATCGCAACCCCGACGGGGATGCCCTCGGCTCGGAGCTCGGTCTCGCCGAGCTCGCCGACCGGCTCGGCGTCGAGACGGTGATCGCCAACCGCGACGCCACACCGGCCAATCTCTCCCACCTTCCAGGCATCGAAAAGGTCCAGGTGGCCGAGGAGCTGCCGCAGCAGTTTCCCGAGGGATTCGATCTGGTGCTCACCGTCGAGTGCCCGCAGCTGAGCCGCAGCGGGTTCGAGGGGCTCAGCGGGCTCCCGATCCTCAACATCGACCACCACCCGGACAACCCCGCCTACGGCGTCGTCAACTTCCTCGACGCGGAGGCACCAGCGGTCGGCGAGATGGTGTGGCGCATGTTCGGCGAGGCCGGTCTCATCCCGTCGCCGGACGCCGCCACCAACCTGTTCGTGGCGCTGTCGACCGACACCGGCGATTTCCGCTTCTCCAACGCCAACGGCCGAGCCTTCCGGACCGCCGCAGAGATGGTCGATGCCGGAGCCCGCCCGCCCGTCGTCGCCAACTGGATTCACAACAACCGCAGCCTGGCCTCGGTTCGGCTGCTCGGCGAGGCCCTGCGCAGCCTGAAGATCCTGTGTGACGGCAAGCTGGCCCTGATCAGCGCCGACAAGGACGCCTTCGAACGGGCCGGTGCCGGCCCCGAGGACACCGAGGAGATCGTCAACGTCCCGCGCTCGGTCACCGGGGTCGAGGCCGTCGCCTACTTTAAGCAGTGGGAGCCCGGCCGGGTCCGGGTCAGTCTGCGCTCGCGGGGCGGGGTCGACGTCCGGGAGGTGGCCCAGAGCTTCGGCGGAGGCGGCCACACCAACGCCGCCGGTTGCACGATCGACGGCGAGCTGGACGAGATCAGAAACCGGGTCGCCGCCGCGGTCGCGGAAGCTCTCGGGGAACGGTTGTGAGCCGCCGTCGGCCCGCCCTCTTCCACGGCGTGCTGCCGGTTTTCAAGAAGGCCGGCCCGACCTCCCACGACGTGGTCGACATGGCGCGCAAGGCGCTTCACGAGCGTCGGATCGGCCACACCGGCACCCTCGATCCACTCGCCGAGGGCCTGCTGCTGCTGTGCGTCGGCCAGGCAACCCGCCTGCAGCAGTTCCTGCTGCAGTGGGACAAGACCTACCGCGGTGAGATCCGCCTCGGCTGGGCCACCACCACCTACGACAGCGAGGGCGAGGCCGGCGAGCCGCGCGGGCCGGTGCCGCCGCTCGACCGGGCCGCCCTCGACCGCATCGAAGCGCGCTTCCGTGGCGACATCCTGCAGGTCCCGCCGCCCTACTCCGCGAAAAAGGTCGCCGGCAAGAAGCTCTATGAGCTGGCCCGCAACGGCGAGACGGTGATCCCCGAACCGAAGATGGTGCGGGTGAAGGAGCTCAGCCTGACCGCCAGCGAGCCCGACCTCCTGAGCGTCGAGGTCACGACGTCGACCGGCTTCTACGTGCGCTCGATGGCCCACGATATCGGCATCGCGCTCGGCTGCGGGGGTCATCTGCAGCACCTGCACCGCGCCGCCATCGGGCCTTACAGGGCGGTCGACGCTCTCGGCCAGGAGGCGCTGCAGTCGGCCGCGAGTGCGGACGAGATCATCAACGGGCGCCACTGGGTGCCCCTCGACGGGGTGTCCCTGCCGTTTCCAGAGATCGAGCTCAATGCGACGGCCGCGGGACGTTTCATCCACGGCCAGGAGATCGTGGTCTTCACACCGGGAATCGACGGCGTGGCGCCGGATTCCCGGCTCGTCGTCCGCGGCGGCGACGGACATCTGCTCGGGGTCGGCCTGGTGCGGGCGGTGCTCGCCCGCGGCCGCACCCTCGACATTGCGCCCGCGATGGTGATCGAGGGCGCCGCACCTGCCAGTAGTCAGAGGAGTTGACGCGGAAATGAGCGCGAAATATTGCCAGAAAACCCACTTCCTGTTACCGTACCGATGCCTCCCCGCCACCGGAGGACAGTGGAGGAATGGATGAGTCACTTTGACGCCCGCAAACCGAACATCATCGACGAGTTCCGCACCCACCCGACCGACACCGGGTCGCCCGAGGTGCAGATCGCGCTGCTGACCCGCCGTATTCAATATCTGACGGAGCACTTCAAGTCCTTCAAGAAGGACTTCCACTCCCGAAGGGGATTGTTGCGCCTGGTCGGCCGCCGCCGCCGGCTCCTCGAGTACTTGAAGGCGAAGGACATTACCCGTTATCGCCAGCTCGTCGAGCGGCTGGAACTTCGAGGCTGAGCACACCCAGGCCGATGCGCAGCCGAGTCGCGAGCCGCCCGTGCGGCATCGATCGACGAGGTGCGCGCGAGCCTGAAGATTGGAAAGCTGAATGAGAGTCATCACCAAGTCCGTCGAGATCGACGGCAAAACCCTGTCGTTCGAGACCGGCAAGATCGCCAAACAGGCCGGCGGGTCGACTGTGGTGCGCATGGGCGACACGATGGTCCTGGTCACCGCCTGCTCCGAGTCGTCGATACGCCAGGGCGTGGACTTCATGCCCCTGACCGTCGACTACCGTGAGAACACCTACGCCGGCGGCCGCATCCCCGGCGGTTTCTTCAAGCGCGAAGGCCGGCCGACCGAGCGCGAAATCCTCACCTGCCGGGTGATCGACCGCGGCCTGCGGCCGCTGTTCCCGGACGGCTACTACAACGAGACCCAGGTCATCGCCTGGGTGATTTCCGCCGACGACGATTTCAGCCCCGACGTCTACGGCATCTCGGGCGCGTCCCTCGCGCTCCTCTTGGCCGCCGAGATCCCGTACGAGACCGCACTCGCCGGGGTCCGCATCGGTCGCGTCGACGGCCGCCTGATCGTGTTCCCGACCTACGAGGAAAGCGAGAAGAGCGAGCTCGATCTCCTCGTGGCGGGCACCGAGGACGCGCTCGCCATGGTCGAGTGCGGCGCCAACCAGCTTCCGGAGTCGGTCATCCTCGATGCCCTCGACCTCGCACACGATACGATCAAGAAGATCATCGCCGTGCAGCGGGAGATCGTCGCCGAGGCGGGCGTGGTCAAGGCCCCGTTCACGCCTCCGTCGGCGCCGTGGCCCGCCGAGTTCGCCGAATCCCTGCGCTCGCGTTGGACCGAGCCGCTACGAGAAGCTCTTCACGTGCGCGGCAAGTTCGAGCAGAAGGCCGCGGCCGATGCCATCCGCGAGCAGGCCCTGGCCGAGCTCAGCGAGGAAGAGGCCGCCGAGCGGACCCCTTGGGTGAAGCGCATCTTCCACGACATGACCAAGGACATCACCCGCGAGACCATCCTCGAGCGGCGGGAACGACTCGACGGCCGGGCCTTCGACCAGATCCGCCAGGTGACCTGCGAGGTGGGGGTGCTGCCCCGGGCCCACGGCTCGGCGCTGTTCACCCGCGGTGAGACCCAGGCCCTGGTGACCTGCACCCTGGGCACCTCCGACGACTCACAGCTGATCGAGAGCTTCGAGGGCGACTCGCGGCAGCCGTTCATGCTGCACTACAACTTCCCGCCCTTCTCGGTCGGCGAGGCCAAGTTCCTCCGCGGCCCCGGCCGCCGCGAGATCGGCCACGGCGCTCTCGCCCGGCGCGCTTTGTCGGCGGTCCTGCCGTCCATCGAGGCCTTCCCTTACACCATGCGCGTGGTTTCGGACATTCTCGAGTCCAACGGTTCGTCCTCGATGGCCTCGGTGTGCGGGGCCTCGATGTCGATGATGGACGCCGGCGCACCCCTCGAGAACGCGGTTGCCGGTATCGCCATGGGCCTGGTCTCCGAGGGTGAACGATACGCCGTACTGACCGACATCGCGGGCCAGGAAGACCACTACGGCGATATGGACTTCAAGGTCGCCGGCACCACCAACGGCATCACCGCCCTGCAGATGGACATCAAGGTCGAAGGCCTCGGCCGCCACATTCTCGAGGAGGCACTCGAGCAGGCGCGGCGCGGCCGCCTGCAGCTCCTCGAGACGATGTCCGGGGCGATCGAGCAGGGACGTTCCGAAATTTCGCCCTACGCGCCGCGGATCTTCCAGATCAAGATCGACGTCGACCAGATCCGCAATGTGATCGGGCCCGGCGGCAAGATGATCCGCCACATCGTCGACACCACCGGCGCCAAGATCAACGTCGAGGACGACGGCACCGTCCAGATCGCCACCTCCGACCAGGAGGCGGCCAAGAGAGCGATCGAGATGATCGAGGGCCTCACCCGGCAGCCGCAGATCGGCGAGGAGTTCGAGGGCGTGGTGCGCCGCATCGAGCCCTACGGGGCATTCGTCGAGATCCTCCCCAACCACGACGGGCTGGTGCACATCTCCGAGCTCGCGCTGGAGCGGATCCCCGACATCCGGGACGTGATCACCGAAGGCGACAAGCTCCAGGTCCGCATCATCGACATCGACGCCAACGACCGCATCAAGCTGTCGCGGCGCGTCATCCTCGAGGACGAGGCGCGCGCCCGCGGCGAAGAGATCCCCGAGCGCGACACCCGTCCGCCCCGCGACTCGCGCGGCGGACGCCCCAGTGGCGGCGGCCGCGGCCGCGACGACCGGCGCGGCGGCGGCGGCCGCGACCGCGGACCCCGCCGCAGCTGAACACGCCGTCCGCAGCTGACCACACCAACCGGCGCTCGCGCCGGTTTTTTTTCGCGTCGACGCACGGGGATAGAGGTCAAGAGGTTACGGGGTTAAGGGTCAAGGATCAAGGGTCAGGGGTCCGGCTTCACCTCTTGACCTCTTCACCTCTTCACTGCAATTCGGAGCCACAGAC
>DATIVB010000573.1:0-8257 GCA_035466375.1 Chondromyces sp. | reverse complement strand
CGGCGGCAGGGTCAGCCGCCGAAGAGCTCGACGAGGCGCTCGCGCCGGTAGGCGAAGATCGTGGCGACGTCCCGCGCGACCCCCAGGCGGTTGGCGAGCGCCCCGCCCCAGACCGCGTAGCGGACCTCGTCGGCGACCAGGGTGCCGCCGTCGCGGGCCTCGAAGCGGTGCTCGTGGTGCCACAGCCGGTACGGCCCGCGCAGCTGCCGGTCGACGAAGCGGTGGGGCGGCTCCCAGGCGGCGATCTCGCTGGTCCAGCGCAGCGGGATGCCGCGCCACGACAGGCGGTAGTCGATGCGCGTGCCCACCGCCATCTCGATGGGATCGGGGGTGAGCACATTGAAGCGCAGCCAGCCCGGGGTCAGCCGCTCCAGGTTGCGGGCGTCGGCGAAGAACGGGAAGACCTGCTCGAGGGGGGTCGGCAGCCACTGCTCGCTGGTGTGGATGAAGGTCTTCACGTCTCGGCTCCCTCCTCCGCAGCCTCGGCGATGCGGTCGACCATGCCCGAGAAGATGAACCGGTGGAACGGGTACAGGAAGTTCCAGTAGAGCTGGCCCCACAGGCCGATGGGCTCGAAGACCGCGGTCTGCACGAGCCGCGTGCCTTCGCCCTCGGGCAGGGCCTCGAACTGGAGCCAGGCCCGCCCCGGGACCTTCATCTCGGCGCGCAGCCGGAGCACGTTCGGCGGGTCGGCCACCTCCACCCGCCAGAAATCGAGGGCGTCGCCGGGCTCGAGCTCGGTGGGGTGGCGGCGGCCGCGGCGCAGGCCCGGCCCGCCGACGAGCCGGTCGAGCATCCCGCGCAGGGACCACGCCCAGTCCCAGTACAGCCAGCCGCGTTCGCCCCCGAGGGAGGCGAAGGTCCGGTAGGTGGCCTCCTGGTCCGCAGCGGTGAGCCGGCTGCGGATCTCGCGGATCAGGCCCTGGGTCTGGGTGAGCTCGAAGGCCGGGGCGCTGCCCAGGGCGCTGCTCCACCGCGTGGTGACGGCGTGGGCCTCGGTGCGCTCGAGGGCCCGCTCGACCGCCGACCGGTAGTCCATGGGCTCGATCCCTGGAAAGTCGCGTCGAGCACGCGAGCAGTCCGCCACCACCGGGTGGACGACGCCCTCGATGAGGGGGACCGCCAGCCGGTTGGGGATCGGGGTCACCAGACCGACCCAGAGGGCCGCGAGCCGGGGCGCGAGCACCGGCACCGGAACGATGATCCGCTTCAGGCCGCGGACCTCGGCGAAGACCTGCATCATGGCCTTGAAGCTCATCGGGTCGGTGCCGACGTTGTACACGCCCCGGGCGTCGCGCTCGAGGGCCAGCAGCAGGTAGCGGAGGATGTCGCGGACCGCGATCGGCTGGACGTCGTTGAGGATCCAGCGCGGCGCGATCATCGCCGGCAGGCGCTCGGTGAGGTAGCGCACCATCTCGAAGGAGGCTGAGCCCGAGCCGATCACCGGCCCCGCCCGCAGCTCCACCGCCGGCAGCTCGGCGCGCAGGATCTCGCCGACCTCGGCCCGGCTCGACAGGTGGAGCGAGACCTTCTCGGCCTCGGGGAGCAGGCCGCCGAGGTAGATGACCTGCTTGAGGTGGCCGGCAGCGGCGGCGAAGGCGCGGGCGGCCCGGCGGTCGCGCCCGGCGAAGTCCTTGCCGCTTCCCATGAGGTGAATCAGGTAGTAGGCGGCGTCGACTCCGGCCAGGGCCGCCGGCAGGGACTCGGGCTCTTCGACGTCGCCGCGAACGACCTCGACCTCGCCCGACCACATCCGGCCGGCCACCCGAGCCGGGTCGCGGACCATGACCCGTACCTCGTGACCTCGCTCGAGCAGCCGCGGCACGAGCCGTCCGCCGATGTAGCCGGTGGCGCCGGTGACCAGGACCTTCACGACCCTTCCCCTTTCCCGCCGTAGCGCTGGAGGTACTCCGCGACCGGCAGCTTGCGTGCGGTGTTGGCGCTCGACATGTAGCGGACCGTGCCGAAGACCGGCCGCTCCGGGCCCCACGCCCGGTCGTGCCGGCCGAGCACCCAGAAGATGCCGCTCGCCGAGTTGGGGTCGCGGCCGTCGACGGCGAATCGGTTGTTGAGCTCGAGCATGATCGCGAGGGCGTCCTTCGGGTGCTCGGTCCACTCGAGGATCTTCTTGCCCCACAGCATCCGCAGGTAGTTCTGGATCGTGCCCTCGCGCAGCAGCTGGCGCTGGGCGGCGTTCCACAGCTCGTCGTGGGTGGCGGCGCCGGCGAAGGCCTCCAGGTCGTAGACGTGCTCGCGCTCGTCGTCGGCGTGCTCGGAGAGGGTCGCCTGCGCCCAGCCCGGAAGCGAGCTCCAGCGCTCGTGGTCGTCGCGGTGGTGGCAGAACTGGTAGCCGAGCTCGCGCCAGGTCACCACCTGGTCCAGGAACGCCTCCGCGGACTCGCTCATCCCCCACCAGCCGGCCCGGCGGCCGTTGTCGGGGCCGACCACGTCCTCGGGCGACCACCGCTCGCGCCGAAGGACCTCGAGGACAACCTCGTGGGCCGACACGTGCCCGAAGTGGAGGTAGGGGGAGAGCCCGCTCGACCGGCCGTCGTCGGGCCGATTGCGCATTTCGGCGTAGTCGTCGAGGGCCTCGTCGAGGAACCGCTGCATCGCCCTGCCGGCGGCGACCGGGCCGCCCCGCAGCTCGACGACGCCGACCCCGTGGTCGACCGGCAGCTCGGCCAGGGCCCCGGGATCGCCGCCGAGAAGGGCTTCCGAGGCCGGCGGCCACCGCTCGAGGATCTCGCCGAGCACGGCGTCGGGTGCCGGCAGGGCCTCGGCAAGAGGATCCTCGAGCGGCAGCTCCTCCAGGTGATCGCGGACGGTGCGCTGCACGAAGCGGCGGAACGCGTAGGCGGTGGCGAACTCGCTGTCAGCGGCAGCCAGGGGGATGAGGCCGTTGGAGTCGACGACCTCGAGACGCACCGGCAGATGCTCGGCGGCGGTGGCGACCATGCGCGGCAGGAAGAAGGTCGGGTAGTCGTCGGTGACGATGAGCGCGGCGTCTTCCGCGAGGGCCGCGAGAAGACCGCGGCCCGCTCCAGGCTCCGGCTCCACGTAGGGGAGGTAGGCCGCCCCGGCGGCGCCGAAGGCCGCGACGTGATCGGCCATGCCGTCGATGACGAAGCGGTGGAGCCGGTCGCTGGCCCAGGGGTAGTCGACCCGCAGGGCCTCGAGCACGAGCAGCGGCCGGCCGAGGTGGCGGGCCCAGTCGGCGGCCCGCTGGAGGCCGAAGTTGAAGCGGGGCCGCCGGGCCGCGATCATCCAGTACAGGACGAAGCCGGCATCGTGCCGGACGGGCCGGTCGTTGGCGTCGCGGAGGCGGCTCGAGGGGACGGTCGGCAGCATCGGCTGAGGAACCCGGGGATCTCCGAGGAATATTTCGATTTTTCCTAGACGTTGGGCGCTCGAGCGGCTACGGTGGGCCGAACAGCGGGTCCCAGATCCGGAGACCCCGGGGGAAACGCCGGGCCGCCGGATCGCGGGAAGATCTGAGGTGTCCGACATGGCGATTCCTGAAGTGTACGCGAGCACGAGCGCGAGTCCAGCTCTGGTGATGTACTGGCCCGGGACCGACGGTGGCCCGTGGGACACCGCAGCGTCTCAGCTCGTCGAGTCCCTCGCCGAGCGGCTCGGGGTCTTCGTGACCTGCGTGGGGTCGGGCCCCCGATCCCTGACGCTCGCGGACGCCTTCTCGGCGTCCCGGTTCATGGGTTGCGAGTCGGCGGTGGTGGTGGCGCCCGAGGGCTGCCGGGTGACCGCCGGCGAAGGCCTGGTGCACGGCCGGCGGGCGAGTGTCCCGGCGGTTTGCGTGACTTCTCAGTGGACGGTTCAGGACGTGGCCGAGGCCTACGCCGAAGCCAGCGAACGGCTCGCCCGAGCAGCGTGACGGCGACACATCGAGCCCGCGGCGATCGACTCGTCCGGCCGGTTCGAGGGGATGGGGGACCTACGATGTCGGACAACGGCAAGCAACCGGACGAGGCCGCCGAGGGCCAGCTGTGGCCGATGGGCGCCGTCAGCCGGCGCACCGGCATCGGCGAGCACACCCTGCGCGCGTGGGAGCGCCGCTTCGGCTTCCCGTCGCCGCACCGCCTGGCCTCGGGCCACCGGCGCTACACCGCGGAGCAGGTGCAGCAGCTGCTGCTCATCAACGCTGCCCTGGAGATCGGCTACCGCGCCGGGGATGTCGTTCCGCTGTCCAGGACCGAGCTCGAGGAGCTGCTGCGGCAGAGCGGTGCCTTTGCCACCGGCATCCAGGAAGGCCTCACGCCGGGAGTGGTGGATGACACCCTCGACGGCTGCCGGCGCTTCGACCGCGACGCCCTCGCCACCGCACTGACCCGGGACGCCTCCCTGCTCGGCGTCGGCCGCTTCCTGCGGGAGCGGGTGGCGCCGCTGCTCACCGAGATCGGCAACGCCTGGGTCGAAGGGCGGATCGAGATCCGCCACGAGCACTTCTTCTCGGAGGTCCTCGAGGACACCCTGCGGGCGTTGCGCTCGAACCTCGACCCGGCGGGCAGGGGCCGCCCGGTGGTGCTGGCCACCCTCCCCGACGAGCTCCACGGCCTCGGGCTTCACATCGTCGGGCTCGCCGTGGCGGCGTCGGGCCGGAAGGTCCGGGTCCTTGGCCCGCACCTGCCGGTGGCCGAGATCGCCATGGCCGCCGACGCGCTGGACGCGGCCGCGGTAGGGCTGTCGGTCAGCATCTTCGGTGCCGACGAGGCCACCGCCGAGGCGATTCGCGAGCTGCGCGGAGCGTTGGCGCCCGGGGTGCGGTTGTGGGTGGGCGGCGCCGGTGCCGCCCACGTCGAGGGCCTGCCCGAGGGCGTCGAGGTTCTGTCGACCCTCGACGACCTCGACGCCGCCCTGCTCGCCCTTTGAGCTGTCACCATCCGGTCAGAAAGCGCCGCCGGCAGTTGACGAGGCACCCCGTTGCCTCCATAGTAGGCTGGCAACTCCGCGCCGCGAAAGCCGAGATCTGCGCGGAAAACCAAAGGAGTGACACTGTGCACATCACGATTCGATTCCTGCTCGTCGGCCTGCTGACGACCAGCGCCATGGTGGCCTGCGCCCAGCAGCCCGAGAGCACCGCGCCAGCCAGCGACGAGGTGGCCGCCCGCTTCGGCGATCAGGTGATCACCGTGGCCGAGGTCGAGGAGGCCGCCGGCGGCCAGCTGCTCCAGCTCGAGCAGCAGATGTTCCAGGTCAAGGACCAGCAGCTGCGGGCGATGATCTACGAACGGCTCGTCGAGCGCGCCGCCGCCGAGGAGGGGATCTCCCGCGAGGAGTACCTGACTCGCGAGATCGTCGAAAAGGTGCCGCAGCCCAGCGACGAGCAGATCCAGCAGGTTCTGAACCAGTACCGCGCCCAGCTCGCTCCGGACGAGGCCCAGGCCCGCCAGCAGGTGGTCGCCTACCTCCAGCAGCAGGCCGGCGCGCAGCAGGAGCTGGCGCTGAAGAACCGGCTCTTCGAGGAGGCCGGCGTCACCATCATGCTCGACCCGCCGCGCGTGAACCCGGAGGTCGAGGCCTGGAACCCGACTCGCGGGCCGGAGGATGCGCCCATCGTCTTCATCGAGTACACCGACTTCCAGTGCCCGTACTGTGAGCGCGTACAGCCGACCATCGAGGCCCTGCGCGAGCGCTACGGCGACAAGATGGTACACGTCTTCAAGCACCTGCCCCTGCCCATGCACCAGCAGGCCGGCCTGGCCGCCGAGGCCTCGCTGTGCGCCGGCGACCAGGGCAAGTTCTGGGAGCTCCACGACTGGCTGTTCGCCAACAAGAACAACATCAGCCGCGACACTCTCGTCACCCGGGCCGAGGCTCTGGGTCTCGACGTCGAGGCCTTCGGCACCTGCCTCGACGCTGGCACCCACCGGGGGCACGTCCAGGCCGACACCGCCGAGGCGAACAGCTTCGGCATCCGAGGCACCCCGGGCTTCGCGGTCAACGGCCGCGTGGTCACCGGCGCCCAGCCCTTCGAGAACTTCGTCGAGATCTTCGACGACGAGCTGCGCCGCGCCGGCGTCCCGGTCCCCGGGACCGAGCTCGAGACCGAGACCGAAACCGCCGAGTAAGACACTGACGACAGCTTCTGATCAGCGCCGCCGGGAAGTCTCTAAGGGAGCGCCCCACTTCGGTGGGGCGTTTTCCGTTTGTGCGCCAGGCATGGCGCGAAGCGACATGACTGGCGTGGTCATGTCGGTTGCAACCGGTAAGGGAAACCGAGCCGGGAAGTGGCTTGGGGGTGGAAGTCCCCTGGAGGCCGCGATGACCGGAACTCCTAGCCGAACAGCAAGGGCGTCCGTCGCGAGGCGGGGTCTGAAGGAAGCTGGAGGCAAAGTCCCGGCCCGAGGAACACGAACCGCATACGAGGCCGCTGGCGGGTGGGCGAGGGGGCAAGAAGACCTGAAGCCCGATAGTCATCCGGACCGGTCGGCGGTATATGCGGCGGGTAGGTGGGACGAAAGCCACGCGTCTTACCCTGGGAGGTCTGGCTCCCTGCCGCTGAGGCTAGGGCCGCCGCGAGGCGGGCCGATGGGGAGTCAGAAGTCAGCCGAGGCCGTAGTAGTCGCGGGCGCGCCGCGACGAAGGGCCGAACGGAGTGGACGGAGTCGGTGCAGAGCATTCGACGGCCGATGGAGACGCCGAGATGAAGGCTGAGATGCCGGAGCGGCCTCGGGAGGGCGGCGGCGGAACCGCCGAGGCACCGGGGTCAGCGCGTCAAGCGGCCGCGGCATGCGACGGGACCACCGGCTCGCAGGAGACGATGACGATCGAGGAGGTGCTGCGCCGGGAGAACATGCTGCGGGCGTACCAGCGGGTGAAGCGGAACAATGGGTCAGCTGGGGTCGACGGGATGACCGTGGACGAGCTGATGCCCTACCTGCGGAGCCACTGGGCACGCATCAGGGACGAGATACGGGAAGGCCGATACCAGCCACAGCCGGTGCTTCTGGTGGAGATACCGAAGCCAGGGGGCCGGGGGATGCGGCGACTGGGGATCCCGACGGTCGTGGACCGGATGATCCAGCAGGCGCTGCTGCAGGTCTTGCAGCCGCAGATCGACCCGAGCTTCTCGGAGTCGAGCTACGGTTTCCGGCCTGGCCGGAGCGCCCACCAAGCGGTCGAGCGTGCGCGAGAGCACGTCCGGGCCGGTTACCGGTGGGTGGTGGACATGGACCTGGAGAAGTTCTTCGACCGGGTCAACCACGACATTTTGATGTCGCTGGTGGCGCGGCGGGTGAAGGACAAACGCATCCTGCTCCTGATCCGGAGATACCTGCAAGCCGGGCTGATGTCCGGGGGAGTCGTGAGCCAGCGCGCCGAGGGGACGCCGCAGGGAGGGCCATTGTCGCCGCTCCTGAGCAACGTCCTGCTCGACGAGCTGGACCGCGAGCTCGAGCGACGCGGGCACCGATTCGTGCGCTACGCCGACGACTGCAACATCTACGTGCGGTCGAGGCGAGCGGGGGAACGGGTCCTCGCCTCGGTCGAGACCTTCCTCCGGGGACGCCTCCGGCTGACGGTGAACCGGGACAAGAGCGCGGTGGATCGGCCATGGAAGCGGAAGTTTCTGGGCTACACGATGACCGCCCACGCAGAGCCGAAGCTGCGGGTCGCGCCGGAGTCGGTGAAACGCCTCCGGGACAAGGTCCGCGAGCTGGCTCGACAGGGACGGGGTCGAAGCCTGGGGTGGACGGTCGAGCGGCTCGAGCCGATCATTCGCGGCTGGGTCGCCTACTTCCAGCTCGCCGAGGTCAAGGCTGCCTTCGAGGAGCTTGACCAGTGGCTGCGGCGGCGATTGCGCTGCATCCTCTGGCGGCAGTGGAAGCGACCGCGCACCCGGGCGATGAAGCTCATGAAGCTGGGGCTCGAGCGCCAACGAGCCTTCGCCTCCGCTTACAACGGCCACGGAGCGTGGTGGAACGCCGGTGCGTCCCACATGAACCGCGCTGTCCCGACTCGCTACCTCAAACGGTGTGGGCTCCTGAGCTTCCTCGAGGAGCATCAGCGACTGCAACGTCAGCTTCGAACCGCCGTGTACGGAACCGTACGCACGGTGGTGTGAGAGGACGGCGCCCCGCAAGGGGCGCCTCCTACTCGATTCCATTCGTCGGACGAATGGAGGTCGCTCTCGCTTCGCTCGTGCGAATCGCCGGATGGTAGACTCGGCGTGGAGCCAGCGATGAATCGACTGAACGTCATCTGCCGCGAACATGGCCTGTTGTCGGTGTACCTGTTCGGG
>DATIVB010000572.1:0-1698 GCA_035466375.1 Chondromyces sp. | reverse complement strand
TCGCTGGTGGGCCTCGTCGCCTTCGCCGGCTGGCTGGCGAAGCGTCAGGCCGATACCGGCGATTATTACCTCGGCGGACGGCGCCTGGGGGCGTGGCCTCTGGGCGTCAGCCTGGCCGCCAACCAGGTCAGCGCGATCTCGCTGATCGGCGCGCCGGCGTTCGTCGCGCTGCGCGAGGGCGGCGGTCTGGTGTGGCTGCAGTACGAGCTCGCGGTGCCGTTGGCGATGGCGGTGCTGGTGGTGTGGGGCGTGCCGTTCCTGCGCCGGGCAGCGGGCGCCGAGGTCTACGAGGTGGTGGAGGCGCGGCTCGGGCGCGGCTCGCGGCGCCTGCTCGCGGGCTTCTTTCTCGCCGGCCGCGGTCTCGGCGCCGGGGTCGTGCTATTCGCCTCGTCACTGGTGGTGGACGCGTGCACCGGGTGGGGCTTCGAGCTCAGCCTCGTCGTGGTCGGTGTGGTGGCGGTGGCCTACACCGCACTCGGCGGCCTGATAGCCGACGTGTTTTCCGACGTGCTCCAGTTCGCTCTGCTGTGGGGCGCGACGATGGTGGTGACCGTGGTGCTGGCGCTGCGGCTCGCCGGCACCGGCGCGCTGTCGAGGGTCGAGACGGCACGGCTTGCGGCGCTCGACCTCTCGGGCCACGGCCTGGGCGACGGCGCCACCTTCGCCTTCTGGCCGATGCTGCTCGGCGGCCTCTTTCTCTACATCTCGTACTACGGCTGCGACCAGACCCAGGCGCAGCGGATCCTGGCCGCGGGCGACGAGGGCGAGGCGCGGCGCGCGCTGACGATCGCGAGCCTGGTCCGCTTTCCGCTGGTCCTGACCTACTGCGCCTTCGGGGTGATGCTGGCCGGCTTCCTGGAGGTGACGCCGGACTTCGCGGCGAGCCTGGCCGGCCGCCCCCCGGACGCGCTGGTGCCGCAGTTCCTCGTCAGCTACCTGCCGGCCGGCGTGGTCGGCGTGGTGGTGGCCGGGATCCTCGCCGCCGCCCTGTCGTCCATCGACTCGGCCCTCAACTCGTTGTCGGCGGTGGCGGTGGAGGAGTTCTCTTCAAAGCGGCTCCGTGCCGATCCCGCGCGTCAACTGCGCTGGGCGCGGGCCACCACGGTGCTGTGGGGGGTGCTGGCCACCGGCGCGGCGTGGGCCTTCTCGCGCTCCGGCGAGACCTCGATCGAGCTCGTCAACCGGGTCGGCAGCGCCCTCTACGGGCCGGTGCTGGCGGTCTTCGTGCTGGCCTGGCGCTCGCGGCGGACGGATGGCCGCTCGGCGGTGGCGGGGGCGGTGGCCGGCGTGCTCGCCAACCTCGCGCTGGCGGCCTGGACCCCCGGCGTGTCCTGGCTGTGGTGGAACGTCGCCGGGTTCGTGGTCGCGATGGCGGTGTCGGCCGCACTCGGTAAGGGGAAGCACCCTGTCGAGCCCACGATCGTCGGCGGCGCGCGCCACGCCCGGCTGCTTGTCGCCTACTTCCTCCTGATCCTGATTCTGCTGTCAGTGATCACGTTGATGGTCTGAAGCTGCGCACACTATCGGCCAGACGTCCCAAGTGTTAGGTGGGTGGGCGGGACGTTCAAACGTTCCAACGTTTGAACGATGACCTTGCGGGCGGGACGCCCGCACTGCAATTCCGTGCTCGGGCGGTGCCCCGGGCACCGCCCGAGCACGGAATTGCTACCGGAAAAAGGACGGCGGCTCGCGCTGCCA
>DATIVB010000571.1:0-8473 GCA_035466375.1 Chondromyces sp. | reverse complement strand
GAATCGGCGAACGAGCGTTTCGCCGACGCCGAAGAATCGGTCGAGAAGGCGCGGCGACTGGCCGAGGACGACCCTGAGACGCGTGATCTGGTTTCCGAAACCGAGGCCGAAATCCGACGACGCATCGAGGCCCACCGGCGCCAGATCGCCATCGACAAGGTGATCCAGAGCATCAACCGGCAACTCGAGAAATCAGCTGTCGACGAGGCGCGCCGCGAGCTCGCAGTCGCTCAGCGCCTGTACGGGAGCTCGGACGCGCTTGACTCGCTCGCGGCCGCGATCGATGAACGCGGCCGCGAGCTGCGGCGGCTCGAAATCGAGCGTTTGATCGCCGCCGCCCTCGCCAACGAGCGCAGCTTCGAAGAAGCGATCGCCGACCTCGAGGCGGCCTCCGCGCTCGACCCCCAGAATGAAAAGGTGCAGCGGCTCCTGGCCAGGACCCGGGCCGAGCACCGCCGCTTCCTCGACGATGAGGCGGCGAACCGCGCCGGAGCCGCCCTGGCCGAGATCGACCGCCTGATCGCGAGTGGCGAGCCGACCGCGGCGCTGCGGGCGCTCGATCGGACGGTGGCCGAGCTCGGGGACTTCCGCCTCGCCAGGATGCTGCGGCGGCGTCTCGCAAGCGAGTCCTGAGGGCCCTTTCAGCGCCCGCCGACCCGACCTCCGGGGCGCGGCTGATTCTCGATCGCCTCGGTGGTAGACTTTTAGAGATGGTCGTCAGTGATGGAGGACGCCGGCGGCGGTTCCAGGACCGCACTGCGCCGCGCTGGGCATCGGGGTCCGGTGGCGGTGTTTGACCCCGTTTCGTGGTTCGGGCGGCGTGGTTCCGCCGAGCAGCGTCGGCTCGACGCCGAGGAGGGCGAGAGGCCGCTTCTGGAAGCGGTGATCTTCTCCCGCGATCGCGCGACCTCGGCCAAGCTCGAGGAGATCCTCACGGAACGCGGGTACGAACCCATTCTCCAGCGCAACCAGTGGGCGGCCCGCTACTCGGCCCGCCGCAACTCGGCGGATCTCGCGATCATCGATTGGCGGATCGGCGCACGGAACGCGGCCCGGCTCGCCGTGGCCCTAGGCCCCCACGGGGGCAGGGGGCCCTGCTCGGTGCTGGCGGTGGTGCCCGCCGAGCAGCCCGAGGTCCTGCGCCAGATCCTCGAGCTCGGCGTCAGTGATTACGTCATGCTCCCGCTCGATCACGCCAACCTCAGCGCCAGACTGAGCCTCATCGAAGCGCGGCACCGCGAGATCGAGCAGATGCGCGCGCTGCAGAAGAACCTCGCCCAGGAGTTCGAACGTTTCCTGATCGCCACCGGGGGCCGCAACGACGGCGTCTGGGACTTCGACCTCACGACCGAGACCGTCCACTACTCGGACCGCTGGAAGACCATGCTCGGCCACGCCCCTGACGAAATCCGCGACGAGCTCGAGGAGTGGCTGAGCCGCGTCCACCCGGACGATCTGACGCGACTGCGATCAGTCATCGACGCCAGCATCGCGGGCGAGATCAGCATCCTCGAGCAGCGCTACCGGATGCGCCGGAAGAACGGCGACTACCGTTGGATGCTGACCCAGGGCGAGGTCGTGAGCGACTCTCAGGGCAAGGCCGTGCGCATCGTCGGCCGACAGTCCGACGTCGACGGTGAAGAGGCCTCCATCGAGGCAGTCCGAAGCTCCGGTCTCCAGGACCCGCTCACGCGGCTGCCGAACCGCGCGGTCCTCATGGATCGGCTGCGGCACGCCTTCGCCCGCGCCCAACGCGACCACGAGCAGGGCTTCGCCGTCCTGTTCTTCGATCTCGACCGCTTCAAGAACGTCAATGACAGTCTCGGCCACCTGACCGGCGACCAGCTCCTCCTGGCCATCGCGCAGCGGGTCGAAAAGGCCTGCCGCCCCGGGGACACCGTGGCCAGATTCGGCGGCGACGAGTTCGTGATCCTCGTCGAAGACATCAAGGACATCCGCGGCGCGACGGTCGCCGCCGAGCGCATTCAGCACGAGTTCAGGATCCCCTTCGACCTCGACGGCAACGAGGTCTTCGCCACCATCAGCATCGGGATCGCCCTCTGGAACGCGGAGTACGAGCGCCCGGAGGACATGCTGCGGGACTCCGACACCGCCATGTACCGGGCCAAGGCGATGGGTCGCAACAGCTTCGCCGTCTTCGACGACGCCATGCACCGCCGGGTGGTCGCCACCCTGCGCCTGGAGAACGACCTCCGTCGCGCCCTCGCCCGCAGAGAGTTCAGGGTCTTCTACCAGCCGATCGTCGACATCACCGACGGCCACATCGCCGGCTTCGAGGCCCTCGTGCGGTGGCAGCACCCCGAGCGGGGCCTGCTCATGCCCGGCGAGTTCATCATGGTCGCCGAGGAGATGGGCGCCATTATCCAGCTCGACCGCTGGGTGGCCGAGGAAGCCTGCAAGCAGCTCAGGGTGTGGCACCAGAAGTACCGCGCCCACTCGCGGGTCACCATGTCGGTCAACATCTCGACAACCCAGCTCATGCGTCCCGACGTCGTCGCCGGAATCGACCTCATCCTCCGCAACAGCGGCCTCTACGGCAAGAGCCTCAAGCTCGAGGTCACCGAGAGCGTCCTCATGGAGAACGCCCAGTACGCCTCGGCCGTCCTCGAGCAGCTCAAGTCCCTCAACATCGCCATCAGCATCGACGACTTCGGGACCGGCTACTCTTCCCTCGCCTACCTGCGGAGATTTCCGATCGACACTTTGAAGATCGACTACTCCTTCGTGTCGCGGATGCTCGAGGACGAGGAGAGCTCGCAGATCGTGCGCACAATTATCACCCTTGCCAAGAACCTCAACAAGGACACGGTCGCCGAAGGCGTGCAGACCAGGTCCCAGTTCGCGGCCCTGTCGGACCTCGGCGTCAACATGGTGCAGGGCTACTTCGTCGCCCCACCCTTGCCCAAGGATGTGGCCGAGAGCCTGCTCGAACGCACCGCCGGGCACCCCAACCACCTCGCCAAGATCCTCGCCGACCGGATGCAGGGCTCCTCCACCAACCCCGGGCGCTCGTCGGCCGCGCAGTGAGGTCGCGCCCCACGCGGCCCTCGCGCGGTGCACTCGACAGCAGCTGAAACACAATCGCTGCAGCTCGTGTTACAAAGACGGACAAACGAATCCCATCGGGTCTCTGACCCGGACCGAGGAGCGTGCATGACTGAGCGCACGACTGAGCCGAGCGGCAACCAGAGTGTGAACGCCGTCGAGACCCGCGAGTGGCTGGAGTCCCTGGATTGGGTGCTCGCCCACGGCGGACCGGAGAGAGTCACCCGCCTCCTCGAGGACCTCAAGATCCACGCCCAGAAGGCGGGTGTCAGGCTGCCCTTCGAGGCGACGACCCCGCACATCAACACCATCCCCGTCTCCGAGCAACCGCCGTACCCCGGCAGTCGCGAGCTCGAGCGGCGGATCAAGAGCCTGGTGCGCTGGAATGCGATGGCGATGGTGGTGCGGGCCAACCACGAGGAGGAGGGCATCGGCGGGCACATCTCCACCTATGCCTCGGCGGCGACCCTGTACGAGGTCGCCTTCAACCACTTCTTCCACGGCAAGGGCGAGCACTACGACGGCGACCAGATCTACTTCCAGGGGCACGCCTCGCCGGGCATCTACGCGCGCGCCTTTCTCGAGGGTCGGCTGTCCGAGAGTCAGCTCATGAACTTCCGCCGCGAGCTGCGCGACGGCCACGGCAAGGGGCTCTCCTCCTACCCCCACCCGTGGCTGATGCCGGACTTCTGGGAGTTCCCCACGGTGTCGATGGGCCTCGGCCCGATCATGGCCATCTATCAGGCGCGCTTCAACCAATACCTCGAGGACCGGGGCCTCCACCCGAGGTCGGATCACAAGGTCTGGTGCTTTCTCGGCGACGGCGAGACCGACGAACCCGAGTCCCTCGGCGCCATCTCGCTCGCCGGCCGCGAGAAGCTCGACAATCTGATCTTCGTCGTCAACTGCAACCTGCAGCGGCTCGACGGCCCGGTGCGCGGCAACGGCAAGATCATCCAGGAGCTCGAGGGCTTCTTCCGCGGCGCCGGCTGGAACGTGATCAAGGTGATCTGGGGCGAGGACTGGGACCCGCTGCTGGCCAAAGACAAGGACGGTCTGCTCGTTCGGCGCATGGGCGAGGTCGTCGACGGCGACAGCCAGAAGTACTCCACCTCGTCCGGCGCCTACGTGCGCGAGCACTTCTTCGGCAAGTACCCGCAGCTCGAAGAGATGGTCGCCAAGCTGTCGGACGAACAGCTGCGACGGCTGCGCCTCGGCGGCCACGACCCGGCCAAGGTCTACGCCGCCTACAAGGCGGCCGTCGAGCACGAGGGGGCTCCGACCGTGATCCTCGCCCGCACCATCAAGGGCTACGGGCTCGGCGAGTCGGGCGAGGGGCGTAACGTCACCCACCAGCAGAAGAAACTCGAGCAGGAGGAGCTGCTCGAGTTCCGGACCCGCTTCGGCATCCCCCTGTCCGACGACGAGGCGCGGGCGGCGACTTTCTACCGGCCGTCCGACGACAGCCCGGAGTTGGTGTACATCCAGGAGCACCGGGCGGCGCTCGGCGGTCCGGTCCCGACCCGCGGCGTGCGCTGCGAGCCGCTCCACATGCCTCCCGACGCCGTCTTCGCCGAGTTCGCCGAAGGCTCCGAGGGTCGCGACATCTCGACCACGATGGCCTTCGTGCGCATCCTCACCAAGCTCCTGAAGGACAAGCAGATCGGCAAGCTGGTGGTGCCGATCATCCCCGATGAGGCCCGCACGTTCGGCATGGAATCCCTGTTCCGCCAGATCGGCATCTACTCGCACGTGGGGCAGCTCTACGAGCCCGTGGACGCCGGCACCCTGATGTACTACCACGAGGCCAAGGACGGGCAGTTGCTGGAGGAGGGCATCACCGAGGCTGGCTCCATGAGCTCGTTCATCGCTGCTGGTTGCGCGCACGCCACCCACGGCATCAACACCATCCCCTTCTTCATCTACTACTCGATGTTCGGCATGCAACGCATCGGCGACCTGGTGTGGGCCGCCGCCGACATGCGGACCCGCGGCTTCATGATCGGCGGCACCGCCGGCCGCACGACCCTGAACGGCGAGGGGTTGCAGCACCAGGACGGCAACTCGCACCTCCTCGCCTACCCGGTGCCCAACCTCAAGGCCTACGACCCGGCCTTCGCCTTCGAGCTCGCGGCAATCGTCAAGGACGGCATCCGCCGTATGTTCGTCGAGCAGGAGGACATCTTCTACTACATCACGGTGGAGAACGAGCCGTATGCGATGCCGCCGCAGCCGGAGGGCTCCGAGGAAGGCATCCTGCGCGGCATGTACCTCTTCAGGCCCTCGGGGAGCGAGGGCGCCGAGCTCCGCGCGAACCTCTTCGGCAGCGGTGCGATCCTCAACTCGGCGTTGCGGGCGCAGGAGATCCTGGCCGAGAAATACAACGTCGCCGCCGACGTCTGGAGCATCACCAGCTTCAAGGAGCTCTACATGGACGGCACCGACTGCGACCGCTGGAACCGCCTCCACCCCGACGGGGAGCAGCGCTCCCCGTGGGTCACGCAGTGCCTCGGAGACACTGAGGGCGTGCATGTCATCGCCTCCGACTACGTCAAAGCACTTCCGAACTCGATCTGTCGCTGGTTCCCGAAACCGCCGATCGCGCTCGGCACCGACGGTTTCGGGCGCTCCGAGAGCCGCGCCGCGCTGCGCCGCTTCTTCGAGGTCGACGCCGAGCACATCGCCGTGGCCGCGCTCAAGGGTCTGGCGGACGAGGGGCACATCGGTCACGACGTGGTGCGACGCGCCATCGCCGAGTTCGGCATCGACGCCGAGGCGCCCAACCCGGTGAAGGTCTGAGGGGGAGCCCATGGCGATCACCATCAAGCTTCCGGAGCTCGGCGAAGGCGTCGACAGCGTCGACGTGACGGCGGTCCTGGTCGCGGTCGGCGACCGGGTGGAGAAGGACCAGGGGCTGATCGAGGTCGAGACCGAGAAGGCGTCGGTCGAGGTGCCGTCCACCGCCGCCGGCACCGTGACCGAGCTGCACGTCGCGGAGGGCGACACCCTCGGTGAGAACGCCCCCATCGTCACCCTGGAAGAGGTCCAGGCCTCCGCGCCGGAAACCAAAGAGGAGCCCGCGTCCGAGTCCGAGTCCGAGTCCCCGTCCGAGCCCGAGTCGCCGTCCGAGTCCGAGTCCCCGTCCGAGCCCGAGTCCGAGTCCGAACAGACCGATGCGGAGGGCGGCGCCGAGGCCGAGGAACCGAGGGGCCGCGGGGCGGAGGAGCCGAGGGGCGGAGGGGCGGAGGAGCGTGCGGGCGAGGCGCCGCCCACGGTCGCCCCCCGAAAGGAGCTCGCTCTGATTCCGGCGGCGCCGACGGTGCGCCGCTTCGCGCGGGAGGTCGGCGTCGATCTGACGACCGTGAAAGGCTCCGGCGCCGGCGGCAGGATCTCGATCGACGACGTCAAGGCGCACGCCAACCGCCTGCTGTCGCAGGGCGGAGGTGGGTCCGCCGCGGCGATGGCGGTGGCCGAGTTGCCCGACCTCGCGCGCTTCGGTCCGGTGCGCCGCGAGGCGATGTCCAAGGTGCGGCGCCTGACCGCCGACAACCTGACCCGCGCCTGGCTCAACGCCCCCCAGGTCACCAATCACGAGGCCGCCGACATCACCGACCTCGAGGCCTTTCGCCAGGCCTACAAGAAACGCGTCGAGGAGGCCGGCGGCAAGCTCACGATGACCGCCATCCTGGTCAAGATCGTGGCTTCGGCCCTTCGGCTCCACCCCTCCCTCAACGCCGCGGTGGACATGGCCAATCACGAGATCGTCTTCCGCGAATCGGTCAACATCGGCGTCGCCGTCGACACCGACCGCGGGCTGCTGGTGCCGGTGATCCGCGACGCCGATCGCAAAAACCTGACCGAGATCGGCGTGGCGTTGGACGACCTGGCGCGACGCGCCCGGGACAAGAAGCTGACGCCCGACGAGATGCAGGGCGGCACCTTCTCCATCTCCAACCTCGGCGGCATCGGCGGCACCGGGTTTTCGCCCATCGTCAACTGGCCAGAGGTGGCGATCCTCGGCGTGTCGCGCGGCCGCACCGAGCCGCAGTGGGACGGCAGCGCCTTCCGGCCCCGCCTGATGCTGCCGCTGTCCCTGAGCTATGATCATCGTCTCGTCGACGGCGCCGACGCCGCGCGCTTCCTCGCGCGCCTCAAGGACTCGCTGGAGCAGCCGATCCTGATGGCGCTGGGGGGATGAAACCGCTCACTCACCGCAACGAACGAATTCACCGCCAAGACGCCAAGGACACCAAGTGTCAGGAATTTGTCACACGAGCGAGGTCGTGAGACCATCCCGCCGTTTGGAGGCACGATGAAACTGAATCTCACACCTTGGATCGCGCTGACCGGTATCACCCTGCTAGCTCTCGGCTGCTCACAGCAGCCCGTCGAGACACCCGTCGAGGAGGCACCGACCGACGTCGCGAACGCTCTCCCGCGAGTTCTCGACGCCGACCCGAACGAGGTCCACTTCGGGCCGCTGCGGATGCTCACCGACGGCGGCGAGAACGCCGAGGCCTACTTCTCCTTCGACGGCAAGCAGCTCGTCTTCCAGTCCACGCGACCGCCGTACGACTGCGACCAGATCTTCACCCTCGACATCGAGACTGCGGAGACGCAACTGGTGTCCACCGGACTCGGGCGCACCACGTGCGCCTACTTCCTGCCCGGCGATCACTGGATCGTCTACGCCTCCACCCACCTCGCCGACCCCGGCTGCCCGCCGCCGCCTGACATGAGCCGCGGCTACGTGTGGCCCATCAACCCGGGCTACGACATCTTCCGCGCCCGCGCCGACGGCTCCGGCGTCGAGCGGCTCACCGACACCGAAGGCTACGATGCGGAGGCGACGGTGTCGCCCATGGGCGACTCGATCGTCTTCACCTCGATGCGGGACGGCGACCTCGACATCTACACCATGAATGCCGACGGCTCCAACGTGCGGCGCCTGACCGACGGCATCGGCTACGACGGCGGCCCGTTCTTCTCGCCCGACGGTTCGAAGATCGTCTACCGCACGCGCCACCCCGTGGATCCGCAGGAGATCGCCGACTACCAGGCCCTGCTCGCGGACGGCCTCGTGCGCCCCTCGGCGCTCGAGATCTGGGTCATGGACGCCGACGGCTCCAACAAGACCCAGATCACCGACCTCGGTGTCGCCGCCTTCGCGCCGTTCTTCCACCCCTCGGGCGAGAAGATCATCTTCTCCTCCAACTTCGGCGACCCCTCGGGGCGCGAGTTCGACCTCTGGATGGTGGACCTCGACGGCTCCAACCTCGAGCGCATCACCTTCACCGAGGGCTTCGACGGCTTCCCCATGTGGTCGCCCGACGGCAAGACCTTCGTCTTCTGCTCGAACCGGCACAACTCGAAACCCGGCGAGACGAACGTATTCGTGACGGAGTGG
>DATIVB010000570.1:0-3529 GCA_035466375.1 Chondromyces sp. | reverse complement strand
AGCATGCGCGCCGGAGCGGTGGCCGCCCTCGAGGGCTTCAAGCACCCGGCGCGGGTGGCCCGGGAGATCATGCGGCGGACCACCCGCGTACTGCTGGTCGGCGAAGGTGCGGCCCGCTTCGCCGACTCACTGGGGTTTCCGACCGAAGACCTGCTCACCGAGCGGGCGCGCAAGATATGGCTCTACTGGAAGGGGCAGATGTCGGACCTCGACGACTGGGTCGCGACGCCCGAGCTCGTCGACGACCCCGACGTGCAGTGGTTCATCAAGGAGCACGGGCCGATCCCGCCGCACGGTACCATCAACCTGTGCGCGGTGAACGCCGACGGCGATCTCGGCGGCACCACGACCACCTCGGGCCTGTTCTTCAAGATGCCGGGCCGGGTCGGCGACTCGCCGCTGATCGGCGCCGGGCTCTTCGTCGACAACGAGGTCGGCGCGGCCGGCTCCACCGGCCGCGGCGAGTCGGTGATCCAGATCGCCGGCGCGCACACCATCGTCGAGCTGATGCGGGCCGGCAGCAGCCCCCGCGACGCCTGCCTGGGCGCCCTCGACCGCCTGGTCCGCGCGACCCGGGTGCCGTACCTCCTCGACGAACGCGGCCGTCCGAACTTCGACGTCAAGTTCTACGCGGTCAACAGGCAGGGCGAGGCCGCGGGCGCCGCCATCTGGGCCGGCGGAAGGTATGCGGTCTGCCGCGGCGGGGAGCCGGCACGCCTCGAGGACTGCGCTTCCCTGTATCCGTCACCGGCGCCGTGGCGGAAAAAGGACGCCTGACTCCGACCGCGCCGACGCGCCGATCGTGCGGCCGGCTCGGACGCACGCGGGCCGGCGGCGCACGCTGTGCGCAGTGCGCGTCCGTCCCCTCGAGGTGACAGCTCCGTCATCGTCGGACACCGTAACCGCATCGCCCGGCCCGCTCCCTGCCCACCGGAAACCCCTTGCCAGACAGCCTTGTGGCCGCCGCAAGGCGGCCTGGCACGTCCGTTGCTCTGATAGAGCACGACGACGTCAGCCAACGAGGCGTCGTCGGGGAGGATGCCATGAGGTCCAGACACGCACTCGCCATCGTCGCCGCCGCAGCCCTGATGTCGACCGTCTGGGTGCCCGCGGCGGATGCCGGCGGGGCCGTGGGGTTGCGGATCGGCGGCGGCAACTTCGGAATCTCGGTCGGCTTCGGCGACTGGGGCCTCTACTCCAACCGATGGTATGACCCGGGCTGGTCTCTCGACTTCGACGTCGTGCTCGGAGGCTACGGGGAATGGATCTGGGTTGACGGGCTCGGTCGCTGCTGGCGTCCCTGGGTCGCCGCCTCGTGGCAGCCGTACCGCCATGGGCGCTGGCTGCACACGAGCCACGGCTGGACCTGGGTCGCGTACGAGCCCTGGGGTTACGTGCCGCACCACTACGGCAGCTGGGCCCGCTGCAACTTCGGCTGGGTCTGGGTGCCCGGCTACAGTTATGCCGCCGCCAACGTGGTCTGGGTGCGGGCGGGCTCCTACATCGGCTGGTATGCGCGCCCGCCGCACGGCTGGAGCCACGCCGTGCACGGCTTTTCGCAAGGCTATCGCCATGGCGTCCGGGACGGCTACGTCTCGGGCTACGGTGACGGCTACCACGATGGCTGGCGGGACGCGCGCTACGGAACCTGGGTCGACTGGAGACACTTCGGCGCCGACAACGTGTCCCAGCACTCCGTCGCCCACGCCGTCGTCTCCCGACACAGGGTCCAGGAGCGGGCGCTCGCGCCCTCGGCCCAGGAGGTCTCCCGCCTCGGCGGCGGCCAGGTGGCCCGAGCCCGGCTCGAGACCCGCACCGTCCGGGCCGGCGGGCGCGACGTCGTCATCGCCCGCCCGACCGGGGTCGAGTCCAGCATCGAACGCCACGCGCCGGCCACCGTCAGGACAGCCCTGTCCGAGGCGGCGCTCGAACGCCGGCAACCACAAGCCCGGCGGCAGGTAGGCGCCGCCTCGCCGGCCCTTCGCCCACAGTCCGCCGCGAGCCGCAGCGGGAGCCGCGCCCCGAGCATCGATCGCGCACCGGCGGCGCGCTCGGCGGGCAGCATGCCGCGCGCGGATCGGGCACCCGCGACGCAGCGGTCCACGGACAGCGTCTCGACTGCCGGCCGGGCACCCGCCGCACGATCTGCCGGCGGCCCATCGCGCATCGAGCGGCCCGTCGAGGTCAGGCAGGAGCGCTCCCGCCGAGGGACGCAGGCGGAGTCGCGGGCAGGCAGTCGGGCGACCGGAACGGCAAGCTCCCGCGGCGCCGCCGCGGCACGTCAGGCGAGCGACCCGCGTCCCTCGGCTCTGCGGGAGGCGCCGGCCATGCCCTCGGCTGCCCCCGAACGTCGCCCGGCGGAGATCCGGCCGGCGGAGCGGCGAGCGCGTCCGGCTCCCGCCCGGCCGCCGGAAGATGGCGCCAAGGCGGCGAAACCCCGGTCCCGGGCATCCGCCGGCCGCGGCGGCGACACTCCCGAGGACGAAC
Source organism: Chondromyces sp. (assembly GCA_035466375.1). Lineage (GTDB taxonomy): Bacteria > Acidobacteriota > Thermoanaerobaculia > Thermoanaerobaculales > Sulfomarinibacteraceae > Sulfomarinibacter. The sequence continues at coordinate 1,042 of DATIVB010000570.1, read as the reverse complement.
GGCGCGTGCAACGGCGGCCGGTGAAGAAGCGGCACTGAAGAACATCGCCGGGGCGGGGCGGCCGCAGCGGGGTCGCTCCGCCCCTCCCCCTTCCTGCCCGGCCACCGCGCCCCCCGTGCTAGCATTCAGTCGTGAGCCGCACCTCTGGAAGAGACGACGACGAACCCGGCGCCCGCCTCGAGCGGACGCTCCGGAAGTGCGCCGAGTGGAGCCGTGCCGGGCGTCACCGGGAGATCATCACCGAGGCCGACCGCCAGCTGCCCGAGCTCGCGCAGCACCCGAAGTATCAGGCGGCCCTCCTGGTCTGGAAGGCCCAGGCCCTGCTCGCGATGGGCCACGCGGCCCGCGCCCGGGAGCCGGCGGCGCAGTCGTGGGAGCTCGAGCCCAGCCCGCACTCGTGCCACCTCACCGCCAACGCCCTCGAGGCCCTCGGCGACCTCGACGGCGCCGAGGAGCTGCTCCGCGTGGGCTGGCAGATGTTCCCGCAGGCAGTGCACCTGCCGGTCCAGCTGGCGGTCATTCTGTCGGACCAGGCGCGGATCCCTGAAGCCGTCGATATCCTCGAAGAGCTCCCCTTCGACGACCGGGTGCCGGACGACCTGCAGGTCTTCCTGTTCGGCATGCGGTCGACCCTGCTCGCCGCCATGGGTCGTTGGGCCGAGGCCGACGAGCTGCTGCAGGAGGGCATCAGCCACCACCCGGCGTCGGCCGTTCTCAGCGACGCGCACACCAACCTGAACGCCGCCCGGCGGCGGGCCAGGGCGGAGAGCGCGTTGGTCGAGTCCTGGAGCGCCGGCCTCGAGGAGCTCGGAGGCGGCGCCGCGGAGGTGGACGACGCCATCGTCCGCTGCGGCGCAGTGCACGAGCTCGGCCGGCTCGAGGTGCTTGCCGCGCGACGCCTGTGGCGTGCCTACCTCGACCACCAGCATCCCCGACCGCACGCGCCCGACCTCTGGGGGGCCGCCCTCCTGCTCGCGGTCCTCGAGCTCGACCGAACCAGCCCGCCGACTGCCGCCTTCGCGCGCTCCTTCGCGTGCCGGCC
>DATIVB010000569.1:0-1565 GCA_035466375.1 Chondromyces sp. | reverse complement strand
ATCCACCGCTGCGCGAACTGCGCGCACGTGCTCGGGGCCGGTGCCGCAGCAGCCGCCGATGATCTGGACGCCGAGGTCGAGCAGCTCGGGTACGCTTTCGGCGAAGTGCCCGGGGGTCTCGGGCCACACCAGGGCGCCGTCCCGGTGCTCGGGCAGGCCGGCGTTCGACTGGATGGCGATGGGTAGGTTGCTGTGGCGGGCGAACTCGCGGGCGATCTCGACCATGGTCGTGATGCCGTTGCCGCAGTTGGAGCCGACGACATCCGCACCGGCCTCGGCGAGGGCCGCGCAGGCGCCGGCGATCGTCGATCCCATGGTGGTGTAGAAGCCGCGCGGAGTGGCGTCGAAGGTCAGGGTGGTGATGATCGGGATGTCCGCGGAGCAGGCGCGCGCCGCCGCGACGGCGAGCTTCGCCTCGGCGAGGTCGATCATGGTCTCGATGCAGATGAGGTCGGCGCCCGCTTCGACCAGGGCGCCGATCTGGCGGCGGAATCCTTCGGCGACGAGCTCCGGCTCGGCGTCGCCGTACGGCTTCAGGATCGCGCCGCTCGGCCCGACCGAGCCCGCGATGTGGGCCCGGCCGCCGATAGCCGGCCGCAGCGCCTCGACTGCCCGCCGGTTGATCTCCTCGCAGCGCGCCTCGAGGCCGTGGGCGGCGAGCCGCAGCGGCGAGCCGCCGAAGGTGTTGGTGGTGACGAGGTCGGCGCCTGCTTCGAGGTACAGGCCGGCGATTTCGGCGAGCAGCTCCTGGCGGTCGAGGCTGAAGGCCTCGGGGCTGTCGCCTGGGGCGAGGCCGCGCGCCATGAGCTGGGTGCCCCAGGCGCCGTCGCCCACCAGCACCTCGCCGGCGCGCAGGCGCTCGAGGGGGGCGAGCATCAGGCCGCTCCGGTCAGCTTCTTGACCACCTCGACCGCGTTCGAGGCATCGTAGCCGTAGGCGTCGGCACCGATCTCGGCCGCGAACTGGCGCGTCAGCGGGGCGCCGCCGACCACGACCTTGACGCGCCCCGCGAGGCCGCGGTCCCTGACCAGCTGGACGACCTGCCGCATGCCGGTCATGGTGGTGGTGAGCAGGGCCGAGAGGCCGATCACCGAGGCGCCCTCGGCCTCGGCGGCGTCGACGAAGCGCTCGGGCGCAACGTCGGCGCCGAGGTCGATAACCTCGAAGCCGGCGCCCTCGAGCATGATGCCGACCAGGTTCTTGCCGATGTCGTGCAGGTCCCCCTTGACGGTGCCGAGCACGACCTTGCCGAGGGTGGGCACGTCCTGGGCGATCAGTAGCGGCTTGATGACCTCGACCCCAGCGTGCATCGCCCGCGCCGCCAGCAGCACCTCGGGGAGGAAGATCTCGTGCGCGCCGAAGCGGCGGCCGACGACATCCATGCCCGCCAGCAGCCCCTGATTGAGGATCTGCGACGCGCTGAGGCCGGCTGCGACCGCCTCGCGCGCGAGCTCGGCGACCTCGCGGTCCTCGCCGCGCTGCAGGCCCTCGCTGATCTGCTGCAGAAGGTCCATTCCCATCCTCCACCGGGCGGCCCTGGCGACCCGCCCCGAGGGTACCTGCGC
>DATIVB010000568.1:0-3681 GCA_035466375.1 Chondromyces sp. | reverse complement strand
CAGGCGAGCGAGGCCCTCGCGGCCGACGGCCGGGCCGAGGCCGCGACCTATGCCGCGGCAGAATGGGACGCCGCGCAGCAGGCGATGAACGCAGCCGTCGCGGAAATCGACGTGCAGAAGGCGAAGTTCGCCCTGCTTCGCTCCTACGGCAAGGCCGGCGAGCTGCTGGCGGCGGCGCAGCAGTCGGCCGTCGCGGCGCAGCAGGCAGGCATCGACGGCAAGGAGCGGCGGCGCGCCGAAATCGAGAACAGCATCGCTGCGATCGAGGTGTCACTGGCGCAGGCGCAGCAGTTGCTCGCCGACCTCGCCTCGTGCGGCAGGCGGCCGAAGGGCTTCGCGGCCGACCTCGCCCTCCTGCAGGGCAAGGTGGAAGTGCTCGGACTCGAGCTCGGTGACCTGCGGTCCAGCGCCGACGCCGAGAGCTTCATCGAGGCCGGCTCGATGGCGGAGAGCCTCGGAAGCGAGGTCGAGACCATCGTGGCGGACCTGGAGAACGCCAAGCTGACCCTCGGGTGCTGAGCTGGGTGCTTCGGGAACGGATACGAGCCGGCGGCAATGCCGCCGGCTCGTTGTGTCGGTCCGTCATTCACGACCCGGTGCGCGGCGCCTGCCGGGTTTCCCGGGAACGGAAATCCGCCTTGCGCAGACCGTGCTCGCGCATCTTGGCGTAGAGCGATCGCGGGTCGAGACCGGCCTGGCGAGCGGCCTCGCCGACGCGCCCGCCGGTCCGCTCCAGCAGGTCGTTCAAGTAGGCGAGCTCCATCGAACGGGTGGCCGCGCGGCGCGCCTCCTTGAATGGGAGACGTGCCAGGTTTGCCTGGAGCGCAACCTCGGAGCCTGCCGCCCGCACCCCGGCGCGCGCCGACGGCGAAAGCAGCGACGGCGGGAGGTCTTCAACGGAGATCTCGGGCCCCCTCGCGAGCAGAACGGCCCGCTCGACGACGTTGATGAGCTCGCGCACGTTTCCCGGCCAGGCGTAGACCTGCATGGCGGCCAGAGCGTCCTCGCGGATCTCGAGGCCCGGCCGGCCGAGCTGCTGCGAAAAACGCTCGAGATAGCTGTGCACGAGCGGCGCGATGTCCTCGCGACGGGCCCGGAGGGGCGGCACGACCAGGGTCACCACGCCGAGACGGAAGTAGAGGTCCTCGCGGAAGGTGCCGTCGCGGAGGGCGGCATCGATGTCGCGGTTGGTGGCCGCCATGATGCGCACGTCGATGGCGATCGTCCGCTCGGCGCCGAGGCGCTGGATCTTGCGCTCCTCGAGGATGCGCAGCAGCTTGGCCTGGAGGTGGACCGGCAGGTCCGCAACCTCATCGAGGAACAGCGTCCCGCTGTGGGCGAGCTCGAAATGTCCGCGCCTGGTCCGCACGGACCCGGTGAATGCGCCCTTCTCGTGGCCGAAGAGCTCGCTCTCCATCAGGGACTCCGGCACCGCCGCACAGTTGACGGCGATGAACGGGCCGGTGCTGCGCGCTCCCTCCCCGTGGACGGCGCGCGCCAGCCACTCTTTGCCGACGCCGGTTTCGCCCAGGACCAGCAGCGAGCTGTCGGCGCGAGCGACCCTCCGCGCCAGGTCGAGGAGCTCCCGCATGGCCGGGCTGACCGCCGCGAAGTCGTCGAGCCGGTACCCCTGCGTGCGCGCACCCTCCAGGCGGGCGGAGAGGGCCTCGGCCCGACGCCGCACCAGCGCCGAGAACGCGGACTTGAGCACGCCGTCGGCGAGGCCCAGGTTGAGGACGCCGAGGCTGCCGGCGGACAGGAGCCGGGCCCTCGTGAGGGCGTCCTCGCCGTCCTGGACGATGATGATTTCGGGCCGGTCGGGCAGCTTGCGCAGGGTGGTGACGATCTCCTCGTTCGGCTTCGGCAGGGCCTGGAGCGCCACGACGAGCACGTCGTAGGAGTCTCCCGAGAGCCCCGACCAGAGCTCGTCGGAGCTTTCCACGAGGACGTTCTCCTGCTCCAGCAGCCGCCGCAGGCGGCGATCGGTGGTCGGCGAGCCGCTGACGACGAGGACGCGGATCAGCATGGCGCGGGTCCCTCCGGCAGCGGCAGGTTAGATCTGATCAGGATCGGGTGCAAAGATCCGAAATGGTTCGCGGTGCGCCTTCGCGGGGCAGCACGCTGCTGGCACTCCTCTTGCAGCGTGGTGCCCGACCGAGGAGGTGCGCTGTGAGCGGACCCAGGATCGGCAGACGAGCGGACCCGGGAGCGAAGGCCGCCGACGGCGAGCGCGCCGAACCCGAGGCGCCGAACCGCGACGGCCCTTCAAGCCGCGACCTCGGCAGCGAGCGCGGCCGGGACCCGTGCCCCCGGCTGGCAAAGCGGCCGCCCGGAAGGCTGCCGCGGCGTTGACTCACGGCCGACGATCGGGCGGCACAGCGCCCCATGGAGAATTGTGATGGCGACCCAAGGCACTATGAAGACAGAACATCCGGTATCAGACGGACGCTCGGCGGGGACCGGTGCAGCGGTCGTCGGCTGGCTCGTTCTGTGTTTTTCGATCATTCCCGTGGCGATGGCCGTCCACGGAGACGGGCAGGTGTACACCACCGTCGGCCTCGTCATGCTCGGAGCCGGCGGGATCCTGGTGCTCGTTTCGCGGCTCGCCAGCCGGGGCGGCGGCGGCCGGGGTCCGGCCTCCGCGCCCGACGGGCCCTGAGCCCTTCGGGCGCGGAAGACGCACCGCAGGACCGCCGACGACAGTCGGCAGCGCTAGAACCGCGCCCGGTTGTTTCGCACCAGCAGCGAGGCCAGGGTCGCGAGGCTCGCGACCGCGATTGACGTGCCGATCCAGAACATCCAGCTGCGACGCATGGTACCTCCAGGATCGGGGCCGCTTCGACGTGGCCCCGCCGTTTCGCCACGCCTTGCAATCCGCTTGCCAACGGTCGGGCTCGGTCGATCTCCGCAGCCCCCACCGCGACGCGGCTCCCAGCCGCCGCCACCGGGCTCGATCCCGTTCGCCGATTGCCGTCGGGAGAGGCGGCGGTGGTCGGGCGTCGGCCGGCTGACACCGGCGGGGGAGGGTCAGCGCAAGGGGTGGAAGAAGCGGTCCCAGCGGGGCAGGAAGTGCCGGGCGGGGTCGACCGAGGCGGCGATCGCGGTCGCGCGGCCGAGGATGCGGTCGCGGTCGACGGGGCCGAAGAAGCGTGAGTCGAAGCTCTCGTCGCGGTTGTCGCCCATGACGAAGTACTTGCCGGGCGGGAGCTTGACCGGGGCGAAGGACGGCATGCAGCTGCGGCCGCGGTCGATCATCACCGCGTGCGGCTGCTCGCCCAGGCTCTCGCAGGCGATGAGCCGCCCCTCCATGCCCGCCGTCCGGCCCGCCACCAGGTCGCTGGCCGGCGGTGAGTAGGCGACGGTCTCACCGTTGACCACCAGCCGGTCGTCGCTCATCGCCACCGTGTCGCCGGGGAGGCCGATGACGCGCTTGACCAGGCGCTTGTCGTCGGCCGGCGAGTAGAGGACCACGATGTCGCCCCGCCGCGGGTCGTCCCAGGCCCACAGGCGGAGGGTCGTGAAGGGGAGCTTGAGGTCGTAGGCGAGCTTGTTGACGACGATGCGGTCGCCCTCGAAGATGGTCGGCTTCATGGAGCCGGTGGGAACGTCGTTCCAGTCGGCGACCGCCGACCTGAAGGAGGTGATGAGGAGCACGATCAGCAGCACCGAGCGCAGCCACTC
>DATIVB010000567.1:0-34285 GCA_035466375.1 Chondromyces sp. | reverse complement strand
TGAGGCGTATCCACGACCGGCTGCGGCAGCCGATCGTCATCGACCTCCGCAACGTGTACGACCCGCTGAAGATGCGGGAGCAGGGCTTCCAGTACACCAGCGTCGGCCGCGCGGCGGAGAACCTGCCCACCGCGTAAGTCGTTAAAACGTTGGAACGTTTGAACGTTAGAACGTTAGAACGTTCGGCCCGCCCGCCCATTTCGAATTTCGGATTTCGGATTTCGGATTTCCGCCCGCCCACCCGAACCACAGAGACACGGAGAACACAGAGAAGACACAGAGAGAAATCATGACCTCGCACCGAGGCGATCTCCGGATGCTCCTGGGATGGGTCGGAACACCCTCTGTGCGGCTCTGTGCCCTCTGTGCCTCTGTGGTTCAATGAACTCCATGCCGCGGTCGCGCCGCCGGGTCTCTGCCACTGCCACTGAGACTGTCACTGAAACTGTCACTGCCACTGCCACTGAGACTGTCACTGTCATCTGCCACTGTCACCGGACACCGAGCCCGGCTCCTGTCGCTGTCATTCGGACGCGGACGCGGGCCTCTCCGGCTTCCGCATCATGCAGTTCCGGATGAGCCCAACGTTTCAACGTTGAACGTTCGAACGTTCAAACGATCCGCGGCGCTTGACCGGGGCGGGCGCCGAGGCGAGACTGGGCGCGATGGCGAAGGACGACTCGGTTCGGCTCGATATCTGGCTCGACGTGGCCTGCCTGTTCAAGACGCGCTCGCAGGCACAGACGGCGTGCAACCGCGGACGGGTCGAGGTCAACGGCGATCACGGCAAGCCGCACCGCGCGGTCCGACCGGGCGATGTGATCCGCATCCAGGTCCCGGGTGGCCGCCGCCGTATCATCGAGGTCGTCGAGCTCGAGGCCACCAACGTTCCCAAGGCACGGGCCCGGGAGCTCTACGTCGACCACACTCCGCCGCCCACCGCGGAGGAGATCGAGCTGCGCCGGATGCAGCGCCTGTCGCAGCCCCCGCGCCGGGCCCGCGGTGCGGGGGCACCCAAGAAGAAAGAGAGACGAGATCTCAGAAAGATCAAAGAGGGCCTGGACTGACCGGGGATCAGGCCGCATCGCTTTGTTCGCGGCTCGTTCTGTTCCCGATCCCGGTCCCGTTCCCGATCCCGGCGGTCGCCTCGGGACCCTCCTCGCCGTCATTCAAGTGCAATAGATTCAGGTGTTCAACCGAGAGCACGATGAACCCACCTGGGGTTCAAGATCGGGAACGGGAACGGGAACGGGGGACGGGAGCGGAGACGACCCGCGGTAGAATGCCCGAACCCGCCCACGGCAGCCTCCCGAAAGGGTGCCGTTGTCGAGGTCAGGAGGTGTGAATGAGTCACGAGGCCAACTGGGACATGCTGGTCCTCGGCGGCACGGTACTGACGATGGAGCCGGGCGCTGCACCCATCCGCAGCGGCGCGGTGGCCATCGCCGACGGCCGCATCGCCGCGGTCGGACCCGCCGAGGAGCTGCTCGAGCTCGCCCCCTCCGGTGAGGTCCTCAACGCCGGCAACTGCCTGATTCTCCCGGGGCTCGTCAACACCCACTCCCACCTGGCAATGACCCTGCTGCGCGGGATTGCCGACGATCTGCCGCTGAAGCAGTGGCTCGAGGAGCACATCTGGCCGACCGAGAAGGTCCACCTGAACCGCGAGGTGGTGCGGCTCGGCACCGAGCTGGCGGTCGCCGAGCAGCTGCTGGCCGGGATCACCACCACCACGGACATGTACTTCTTCGGTGACGAGGTCTGCGAAGTGCTCGCGGAGGCCGGCATGCGCGGCGTGGTGGCCGAGTCGCTGATCGGCTTCCCGACTCCACGCTGCGCCAGCACCGAGGAGATGTTCGCCCGCCAGCGCGAGCTCATCGAGACCTACCGCGAGCACCCGCTGATCACGCCGTCGGTCGCCGCCCACGCGCCCTACAGCGTCCCCGCTCGCGATCTCGTCAAAGAGGCCGAGCTTGTCGAGAGCTTCGGCGTCCCGATGCAGATCCACCTCTCCGAGACGAGGTGGGAGGTCGAGCGGATGCTCGAGGAAAAGGGCGTGACCCCGGTCGCCTACCTCGCCGACCTCGGGGTACTGTCCGACCGAACCGTCGCAGCGCACTGCGTCCACGTCTCGCCCGAGGACATCGAGATACTCGCCGAGTTCGAGGTCGGGGTATCGCACAACCCGGTCAGCAATCTCAAGCTCGCATCAGGGGTCTCCCCGGTGCCGGCCCTGGTCGCAGCCGGCGTCAAGGTCGGGATCGGCACCGATGGTGCAGCCTCGAACAACACCCTGAATCTGCTCCGCGACCTGCAGATCGCCGCACTACTGCACAAGGGCATCTCCGGCGACCCCACCACGCTGCCGTCGCGTTCCATGATGGAGATGGCCACCTGCCGAGGTGCGGAGGTGCTCGGCCTGGCCGACCGCATCGGCAGCCTGACGGAGGGCCGCGAAGCGGACCTCATCTGCGTCGCCGTCGAGGGCCCGCACACCGCGCCGATGTACGACCCTTTCTCACACCTCGTGTTTGCCGCCCGTGCAACCGACGTCCGCCACGTGGTCGTCCGCGGCCGCGTGGTCGTACGAAACCGCGCCCTGCAGACGATCGATCGCGAGCGCATCGAGGCGCAGGCGCGCGAGTTCTCCGAGACTGTACGCTCGACCTGAAGGAGGCGCCGATGTCCGTCATCCCGAAGACCATCCTCGCAGCGACCGACTTCTCGGAGACCGCCGAAACGGCGGTCCGCCTCGCTCGCAGCCTCGCCGGCCGCTTCAACGCGAGCCTGCACATGCTGCACGTCGTGGTCATCCTCGAGGATCCGCACCTGGAGGAGGCGCACCGGCTCCAACTCGAAGCCCTGGTGACGAGCGCCGACGACACCCGCCGCAAGGTGCTCCAGGAAAGCGCGGCCGGCCGGCCGGACGTCGAGGTGGTGCCGCACCTGGTGCGCGGCATCGCACCCGCCGAGACCATCGTCGAGGTGGCCGCCAACGCCGGCGCCGACCTCATCGTCATGGGCACCCAGGGCCGGCGCGGGATTTCCCACCTGCTGCTCGGATCGGTCGCCGGCCGTGTCGTCCGCAGCGCCTCCGCGCCGGTGCTGACAGTGCGCTCGGACGCGGCTGTCAGCGTCGAAGGCATCGCCCGTATCCTGGTGCCGCACGACTTCTCGGAGCCGTCCGCCAAGGCGGTGCGTACTGCGGCGGAGTGGGCCCGGGCTCTCGGCGCGGAAATCACCCTGCTTCATGTCGTCGAGCCGGTCGTGTACCCCGAGTTCTACTCCGCCGGCACCGCCGCCGACAATCTCATGCCTCGACTGGTCAGCCGCTCGGAGGAGGCCCTCGCGAAGGTCTGCGGCGAGCTTGTCGGAGATGTCGCTGCCGCAACCAGAGTCGAGATCGGTCGCGGCGCCGACACGATCGTCACGGTCGCCGATCCGGATGCCTTCGACCTGGTGGTCATGGCCACCCGCGGCCTCTCCGGGCTCGAGCACGTGCTGCTGGGTTCGGTGGCCGAAGGTGTCCTCAGGCGCTGCAGGGTGCCGATGCTCACAATTCCTGGATGAATCAGCCGTCGGCTGATTCATCCAGGAATTGTCGACGGTTGAAGCGGTTCATCGCGCGCTCGATGCCCTCCCGGATCGCGAGCTCGGCAGCGTCGCAGGCCCTGAGGACCATCGACCGGGCTCGCTCGGTCTCGCCGGCTTCAAACGGGGCGAGTACATACTCCGCGAGATCGCCGACGGGACCCTCTCCTCGCACCCCGACCCGCAATCGCGGGAAGCCGCATCCGATGAGATCGCAGATGTCGCGGAGACCATTGTGGGTCCCCGGTCCGCCGCTCGGCCGCATCCGCAGGGCACCCAGTGGGAGGTCGACATCATCGACCACGACCAGGAGCCTCGAGGAATCGAGGCCGAGCTCCGAAAGCAGCGCGGCCGTGACCGAGCCGGACCGGTTCATGAAGCGCAGCGGACGCGCCAACACCACCGCAGGCTGCTCCACGATCACGGCCGTCTCGTAGTCTTGGCGGCGCTCCCAGTCGCCGGCCCCGCGGCGTCGGCGCAACGCCTCCACCACCTCGAACCCGACGTTGTGACGGGTCCCGGCGTACCGTTGCCCGGGGTTTCCGAGACCGATCACGAGCTCGACGGCGTCAGCCACTGCGCCTCGCCGGCATCACGCCGCAGGGGTCGCGGCGCGACACCGCTTTCGCCCCGACACCGGTCGGTCAGTCCTCGTCTTCGGCCTTGCCCTTGCCGATGACCTCCGGCTCTTCGCCTTCCTCGGTCTCGAGCTCGGCCTCGGCAGCCGCCTCTTCCTCTTCCACGACCGCCCGCGGCGCCTCGACGACGACCACGACCCGCTCTGCGTCATCGATGAAGCGGCCGTTCTCCGGCAGCTGGCCGGCAAGGTCGGCGACCTTCAGGTGCTCGCCCACCTCGAGGTCGGAGATGTCGAGCACGAACTTGTCGAACATCTCCCGCGGCAGGAGCTCGATCTCGACGTCCCGCGTCACGAAGTCGACGCGCCCGCCGTGCCGGACCCCGGCGCAGTCGCCGACCAGCTCGACCGGAATCTTCACGGTCAGCTTGTGGCCGCGGGTGATGCGGATGAAGTCGATGTGAATGAAATGCCCGCTGATGGGATCGACCTGAAGCTCCCGGATCATGGCGAGGCGCTCTTCCGAGGCGTCCTTGAGCTTGAGCAGGAAGATCGTGTTCTCACCCGCGGCGCTCTTGAGGATTTCCTTGATCGAGTGCTCGTCCACCGAGATGGCGACCGGCGGCTTGTCGCCGCCGTAGACCACGGCCGGAACCCGCCCCAGGTGGCGCATCCGGCCCGCTTCAGCAGAGCCCCGCCCTTCGCGAAGCTCGACGGTGATTGTCATTTCCGGACTCTGTAACGACATGGTGCGATTCTCCCTTGTTGACTTCGGGCTATACGAAGAGGCTGGACACCGACGCGCCCTCGTGAATCCGGCGGATCGCCTCGCCGAGGAGGACCGCCAATGACAGCTGTTCCACCTTCGGGCAGGCTTTCGCCGCATCGCTCAGGGCGAGGGTGTCGGTGACCATGACCCTTTCGATCGGGGACGAGTTGATCCGTTCGATGGCTGGGCCGGAGAACACCGGGTGCACCCCGGTGGCGTACACGGAGCGGGCACCGCGCTCGATGAGGGCCTCGGCCGAGTGGACGAGCGTTCCGGCTGTGTCGATGATGTCGTCGACGATCACACAGTCGCAGCCCTTCACGTTGCCGATGACGTTCATGATCTCCGCCCGGTTCGCCTCGGGACGCCGCTTGTCCATGATCGCGAGGTCGACCTTGAGGCGCTTGGCGAACGCCCGCGCCCGCTCGACCCCACCGGCGTCCGGCGACACCAGCATCGGCTTCTCGAGGCCACGCCGTCGGATCGCCTCGATGAGGACCGGCGCGGCGTAGAGGTGGTCGACGGGAATGTCGAAGAAGCCCTGGATCTGAGCGGCGTGGAGGTCGATCGTGAGCATCCGGCCCGCGCCGGCGGTCGTGATCAGGTTGGCAACCAGCTTGGCGGTGATCGGAACCCGCGGCGCGTCCTTGCGATCCTGCCGCGCATAACCCATGTAGGGCATGACGACGCAGACCCTCGCCGGTGAGGCGCGGCGGAACGCGTCGAGCATGATCAGCAGCTCCATGAGGTTCTCGTTGGGCGGCGATCCCGTCGGCTGGACGATGAACACGTCGGCGCCACGAGCGTTCTCTTCGATCTGACAGTAGAGCTCCCCGTCGGAGAAGTTGCCCAGGCGCACCTTCCCCATCTCGATCTGCAGGTAGCCGCAGATCGACTCCGTCAGGGCCGGGTTGGCCCGACCCGAGAAAACCAGGAGCGCGTGCTCTCTCAACATCCAAGGGCTTCCGTGTGGCTGGGGCGGCAGGATTCGAACCTGCGAATGCCGGTTCCAAAGACCGGTGGCTTACCGCTTGCCGACGCCCCAAGCGGCGCAGAGTATACCCGATTCCGGGTCGCCCTGGGGCTGCCTGAGACGCGGCGCAGGGGCTCGCCACACACGATTCCCATGGGAACGATCACTCCTCGTCGTCGCCGTGGCTCGGAGCTTCGGCGATCCAGAACTCCTCGTTGAAGAGACGCGCCGACAGTCGGTCAAGGGCGGTCGACGCGGACTCCCTGCCGGCTTCCGGTTGGGCGCCGGACCCGGCCACCACGCGGTTGGCGACCGCCGTCTGGTACTCCTCGATGACCCGCTGCTCGATGAGCTCGCGGGTCTTCGCATCGAGCGGATGGGCGATGTCGCGCATCTGGCCGTTGCGGGTCTTCCGCGCCGGCATGGACACGAAAACCTGCCCCTCGCGGCCTTCCACGACGCGAAGGTCGTTGACGATGAAGCAGTCATCGAAGACGACGCTGGCGAAAGCACGGACCTTGCCCCCCTTGGAGGGGCTGATGCGCACCTCGGTCACTTCCATGGCAGATCCTCCTGGCACGACCTCGGAACCGGGCCCCGACGCCGTTCGGGTGGGTCATGGCCCATCTCGACACCGTCCGGCGGTCTGAAGGCGAATCGAGGCGGACCGGACACAACCCGATCCGCCGCGAGGGACACTACAGTAACGCCCGGAGGGATCGCGGTCAACCGAGCGGCCGCCCGGATCCGGCACCCGCCGCTTCGTCGCCCACCTCACGGTCCCCGGTCAAGATCCTCGCAGCGCGGAAGATCCGGTACCACCGGCAGCTCGGGGGCGTCGTTCCACTGCAGGCTCAGAAGCTCGAGCTCCGCCCAGCGTCCGTCACTCCGGTGGATCCGAATCGAGCCCGGAACACTCCCGATGTGATCACCGAGCTCGATCCGCCACCCGTCCCCGCCGCCACGCAGCTCCCGCACCGCCAGGATCCGCCACGGCTCGGGTGCGACCTCGACCCGCGCGCTCCAACCCTGACCCTGGATCAGCAGTCCCGAGCCATCCTCCACCGAGCTCCGGTCCGTTCCGGCAGTCGGCAGCCGGCCGACCAGGAGTCGAATCGCCTGCGGCAGCGGCATGGCTCCGATGCCCAGAACCTGCGACAGGTCCACCGCCTCGAGCCGGCAGCCCTCGCGAAGGTCGAAGTACACCGGCGGCTCGCCGTCGCGCCACGTGGTGATGGAGGCCGCCGCCCCGAAGGGCTGCGAGATCGTCAACCGGCCTTCCCCACCGCTGGTCAGCAAAGCCATCTTGAGCCCGCCCGCTCCCGCGGCGCGGAGCCTGTAGAGGGCCGCAGGATCGCCTTTCACAGGCCGCTCCAGGTGCTCCCGGGCGGCCTCGAGGTCGGCCGGCGCGAGCAGCGGCGCCGCGGATCGGCAGCCCCCGGCGGCGACGGCGCCGAAGACCAGGATCGCGAACCCGATACGAGACCTGCGAGCGCGGGTGGGCGGGTTACAGTCCGTCATCGTCCGTGCGGTCGAGCAGGGATCGGATGTGGTCGGGGTCTTCACAACCCATGTCGAGCCCGAGCAGGAGGTAGCGGCGGCCCTCGTCCAGGGCATCCTTCGCCAGCAGGACCTCGCCCAGGTGGCAGAGAATGGTGCCGTCGCCGACGTCGCCGCCGAGCTCGATCGCTCTGCGCAGCCAGCGCTCGGCCTCGTCGAGGTCGCCCCGCCGGTAATGGACCCAGCCCAGCGAGTCGAGATAGGCGACGTTCTCGGGCTCCAGGCTGACCGCCCGCCGGATCAGCCGCAGCGCCTCGTCGAGGTTCTCGTTGCGGTCCGCCCACATGTAGCCGAGGTAATTGGCGGCGCCGGCGTCGTCAGGGTCGGACTCCACGAGGCGCAGGAAAAGCTCCTCGGCGGCCTCGGAGCTCCCGATCCGCTCGTTGGCGGCGGCGCGGGTGAAGAGGAGATCGCGGCTTTCCGGAAAGCGCTCGGCGGCAGCCGCGCTCTCCCGAACGACATCCGGCCACCGCTCCACGGTCTGCAGCACCTGCAGCCCGAGCAGCACCTCGGCCAGCTGCGCCGAGTCGAGCAGCGGGCGCAGCCGTTGCCAGGCACGCCGGTCGCCGAGCCTGAAGCGGAACTCGGCCTCCAGGGCCTCGGCCTCGACCCGCGCGCGCCCCTCGAGCTGCGGCGCGGTTCGCACCATGGCGGCGAGCCCACCCGACCAGTCTTCCTGACGACGGTAGATCTCCGCCAACAGGCGCGGGTACTCGAGCCCCGCGAGGCCGGGGTCCCCCACCCGGTCGAGCCACTCTCTCGCCGAGTTCGAGTTGCCGGCCATCAGCTCGAGCCGGGCGCCGGTGAGCGCGCATCGGATCGCGTCCCGGGACCCGGGATCGGCGGCGACGAGCTGCCACGCCCGATCGAGCCAGACGCGGGCCTTCTCCTGATCTCCGCTGCGGCCGGAGGACCACGCCATGGCGAGCAGCAGGCCGGTGTCCTCGGGCGAGGTCTTGACCAGCTTCTGCAGACGGTCGACCGCCTCCTCGTGGCGTCCGAGCATGGACAGGAGATGGGCCTCGAGCTTGAGGGCGGGCGGCGAGTCGGGCGCCCTCGCCAGGACGCGCTGCACGGTCTCCAGGCTGCGCTCGAGGCGGCCGCCCTCCCACAGCAGGGCCGCGGCCCGCATCAGCGAGTCGAGATCGACGTCGCGGAGCCACTCCAGCATCAGCTCGCCCGCCTCGCCCGGCCGGTCGAGCTTTACCAGCAGATCGACGAGCTTCTGCCGGCACGAGGCCGCGGTCGGACCGTCGCCGACACAATCGGCGTAGAGCCCCGCCGCCTCCTCGAGACGTCCCAGGGACACGAGCAGATCGGCGTTCATCTCCACCAGGCGGGGATTGTCCGGACGACCCGCGCGGAGGGCGGAGACCACCTGCTCCGACTCCTCGAGCTTGCCCTGCTGCTGCAGGACCTGAGCCAGGGCGAGCTGCAGATTGGGATCGTTGGCGCCTGCCCGAACGGCGGCGCGCAGCGCCGACTCCGTCTCCGGCATCAGCTCGGGATCGCGCGTCGCCATCTGTGCGAGAGCCAGCGCCCTGATGCGCAGGCTCTCGGGGCCGAGCTCTTCGCGCCCTTCGAGCAGCTCCACCGCGCGGCCGGCCATCCCGATGTCGACCAGGAAGTCGGCAAAGGCCAGCCGCACCTCGCCGACCTCGGGCGCCTCGCGCAGTGCCTGCCCATAGGCTTCGAGGGCCTCGCGATAGCGGCCGTTGGCCTGGTGCACCCTCGCGTCGAGGTAGGACTCGAGGCCCGAGGGCAGGCTCACCGGCCGCCCGGCGGCCTCGTCCTGCCCCCACCCCGCCGCCACGACGGCTGCAAAGGTGAGGACGCTCGTGGTCACGATCCGACGCGCGTAGCTGGTCATGTGGTCCGAGCACCTCGCAATCGAAACAGTTTTCATGAGGGCGACGCTGTACAGCCGGCATTCCGGCCTGCACTGCAGTGCAAGCTCAGTGTAGCCTGGTTTGTTCCCGCGCCCGCGGAGGGGGGCCCGGAAGTGGCCGGTGCTACAATCACCCGCCTATGACAGACCGCGATCACCACGACACACTCTTCAGCGACCTCACATTTGACGACTTCGCGCTCCCAGAGCCTGTCCGGCGCGCCATCGACGAGCTCGGCTTCACGCGCTTGACCAGAGTGCAGGCCGAGGTGCTGCCGATCTCGCTGACCGGCCGGGACGTCGTCGCTCAGGCCCAGACCGGCTCGGGGAAGACCGCCGCCTATCTGCTGACGATCTTCACCCACATCCTCACCCGGCCGCGCACGACGCCTCCGGAGACGCCGCGGGCCTTGATCGTCGCTCCCACCCGGGAGCTCGCGGTGCAGATCGCCAACGATGCCGAGTTGCTCGGTCACCACGCCGACATCCGCAGCCACGTGGTCTTCGGAGGCCTCGACTACCGCAAGCAGCGGGAGATCCTCGAGCGCGGCACCGACCTTTTGATCGGCACGCCCGGGCGGCTGATCGACTACCACCGCAAGGGCTCCTACTCGCTGCGCAGCACCGAAATGGTGGTGATTGACGAGTGCGACCGGCTCTTCGACATGGGCTTCGCCGAAGACCTGCGGTGGTTGCTGCAGCGGACGCCGCACCCCACCGAGAGGCAGTCCATGATGTTCACCGCCACCCTGTCGCAGCGGGTCATGACCCTCGGCTGGCGGCAGATGAACAACCCCGCGGAGGTCATCGTCAGCGCCGATCAGCTGACGCCGGACACCGTCCACCAGGTGCTCTACCACGTCGCCGCCCGTGAAAAGCTGTCGCTCCTGCTCGGCCTGCTCGAGCGCGAGCTGGGCTCGCGAACCATGATCTTCGTCAACACCCGGTACCGCGCCAGACAGCTGGTCGAGGACCTGCGCCGCCACGGCTTCGTGGCGCGCGGCCTGACCGGCAACGTGGAGCAGATCAAGCGCCTCAGGGTGCTCGACGACTTCCGCGAGGGCACGCTGCCGATCCTGGTGGCAACCGACGTGGCCAGCCGCGGCCTGCACATCGAAGGCGTCAGCCACGTCGTCAACTACGACCTGCCGCAGGACTCCGAGGACTACGTGCACCGGATCGGCCGCACCGCGCGGGTGGGCGCCGAGGGCAAGGCCATCACGCTCGCCTGCGAGGACTACGTGTACTCGCTGGACGCCATCCAGCGTTTCGTGGGCTACGAGCTGCCGACCGAGTTCGCGGACGACGCGCTGTACGCCGAGGTCCTGCCGCGTGAGCGGCGCCCGCGGCGCAGCGAGCCGCGGAGCACCGATTCCCGGCGCCGCGATTCGCGGCGCGGCGAGCCGCGGCGCGCGGCGGAGCGACCGGCGGCGCCTGCGAAATCGGAGGACGGCAGCGCCGCCGAGGCCCCCGCCAAGCGGCGCCGGCGGCGCCGGCGGCCGCGCAGGAAACCGGAGGACGGCAGCGGGTCCGGTCCGGCCGACTGAAGCACGAGCTCCGGCTCAGCCCCCGATCGGCAGGGTCGGAGGGGCTTCGTCGGTCCATTCGGGCAGCATCGGCCCCGGCGCGAACGGGTCCACCCAGACGACGTCGCGCGGCGCCCCGCGCAGCTCGACGGTGCGCGTCAGGGTTCTCTCGACAACGTCCACGATGTGCAGCAGGCCGTCTTCCACGGTGACCGCGACGTGGCGCCGATCGGGCGAGTTCACGAGCCGCTGCGGAGTGCCCTGGAGAGGCACCTGCCACTGTTTCTTGCGCTCGAAGGTCCCGTCCTTGAGGAGCTTGAGCTTCCAGATCAGAAGCTCGCCGGCCCCGTCGGCGGTCCCCACCGCCACCGCCAGGAGCGTGCCGTCCCCGGTGAAGACCACGTCCATCGCCCGCCCGGCGGTCTCGAACTCGGCGCGTGGAGCGAGGGTGCCCGGCTCGGCGAAAACGATCCGTCCCCCGGCATCGGCGAAGGCAAGAACGCCAAACTGCGGAGACAACGCGAACCGCCGCACGTCGCCCGCTAAAGGCAACCGGTACACCAGTCGTCCCTCGCTGAGATTGACCGCGACCAGCGAAGCGCCGCGGCCGCCCTCGGGCTCGCGCTCGAGGACCAGGAGAACGGTGTTGCCGGCGGCCACCTCGACCTGCCAGGGGCTCTCGAACGCGATCTCGAACCGGTTCATCAGTGCGCGGTCGGGATAGCTCACCACCAGCAGTTGCTTGGACACGACCACGTAGCGGTCGGGGCTCTGCCCGAAGTGGGGCATGGTGATGCCGTCGAGGCTCTCCCTGACCGTCTGGGTCGGCATGTCGATGACCGTCGTCGTGCCGTGCACGAGGTCGGGGGCGAAGAGCGTCCCTCCGGGGGCCGGGAACAGCCACGCCACCGGGCCGGCCGGAATCGCCCGCGTCTCGCCGGTCGCGGGAGCGACGATCACGACCGACTCGCCTTCCGACGCCGCAAGCAGACCGGCCGGTGGGCTGGTTTTCGCCCCGGCGAACGTCAGCGCCAGCAGCGAAGCAATGGCGAAACCTCGAGCGGTGCGTGCAACCATATCGACACTGTACCGCACATCACCGCCCGGCTTGCATGCTGAAGGACGAGTGGCCGGATGCCGGCGCCGGGCGGCTCCGGCCGACTCTGCGACCGTCGCCGCGCGTTCACTTACAATGTCGGCTCATGCCATACGATGTGGCCGAGGCCGGTTCTTCGATTCCCGAGCTCCACCCGGAGCGGGCGGTCTTCGACCGTTGGCTGAGCTACCTGACGCAGCCGCTCCGGATCGTCCGCTCCTATCGCCGCGCCGACCTGAGGCCGGACCTCGCCGCCGGTCTCACGGTCGCGCTGGTCGCCCTGCCGCAGGCCATCGCCTACGCTTCGATCGCGAACCTGCCGCCCCAGTTCGGCCTCTATGCGGCCATCGTCGCCGGCATCACGGGCAGTCTGTGGGGCTCCTCCCGTCACCTGTCGACCGGACCGACCAACGCGGCCAGCATCCTGATGGTGTCGGTGCTGGCCCCGCTGGTGGCCCTCGAGTCGCCGCTCTACCTGGTCGCGGCCTCGGTGATCGCCGTCCTGGTGGGAGGGTTCCGCATCCTCTTCGGTTTTGCCGGGCTCGGCGTGCTCATCAACTTCGTGTCGCGGGCGGTACTGGTCGGCTTCACGGCCGGCGCCGCCATCCTCATCGCCATCAACCAGCTCCCGACCTTTCTCGGTCTGCCGAAGCCGGATCGCGGCGGGGCCTTCGCGACCTTGAGGAGCGTCATCGAGAACCTCGGCAGCGTGCACCCGGCAACCGTGGCGGTCGGCCTCGGCGTGGTTTTCGGAACCCTGCTCGTCAACCGCTACTTCCGCAAGCTGCCGGGATCGATCCTCACGCTGGTGGCCGCCACCGGCCTCGTGATCTGGCTCGGGGCGGAGCGGCTCGGGATCGCCGTCATCGGCCAGATTCCGAAGCCTCTCCCCCATCTGACCGACCTGCGAGCCGCCTGGACCTTCTTCGAGAGCGGCCACGTCGGACAGATGTTGGTCGGGGCGCTCGCCATCTCCCTCCTCGGGCTCGTCGAAGCGACCTCGATCGCGCGCACCATCGCGCGCAAGAGCGGCCAACGTCTCGATGTCAACCAGGAGTTCGTGGGCCAGGGCATCTCGAACATCTGCGCGGGGCTCTTCAGCGGCTACACCTGTTCGGGTTCCTTCACCCGCTCGGCGGTCAACTATCAGGCCGGCGCCCGGACCCACATGGCGGGTGTGTTCTGCGGCGTCATCCTGCTCGCAGCGACGCTGGTGATGGCCCCCTACCTGGCCTCCCTGCCGCGCTCGGCGATCGCAGGGGTGATTCTCCTGGTCGCCTACGGCATGGTGGACCGGCATTCCATTCATCGCATCAGGAAGACCTCCGGCGTGGAGTCGGCGACGATGGGGATCACCTTCGCCGCCACCATCCTCTTCCCCCTCGAGTTCGCGGTCCTCTCCGGAGTGATCTTCTCGCTCGCGATGTACGTCTACCGCACCAGCCTGCCGGCGGTCTTTCCGGTCGTGCCCGATCCCACCTTCCGGCACTTCGTCAACGGCGTCGGCCAGCCGCACTGCCCCCAGCTCGCGGTGATGAACATCCGCGGGGCCCTGTTCTTCGGCGCCACCCAGCATGTCGAGGATGTGCTCCTGCAGAACCTGGGCGAGAACCCGGACCAGAACTACCTCCTGCTGCGGATGCACGGCGTCAGCGAGTGCGACTTCACCGGCATCGAGATGCTCGAAGGCATTGTCCACACCTACCGCGAGCGGGGCGGCGACGTGTACATGGTCCAGGTCCGCGCGGCGGTGCGCGAGATCATGGAGCACGTCGGCTTCCACACGCTGCTCGGCGAGGATCACTTCCTCGACCAGGAAGAAGCCATCGACTTTCTCTTCGAGACGGCGATCGACCCCGCCCGCTGCTGGTACCAGTGCGAGCACCGGGTGTTCGCGGAGTGCCAGGCGCTGCCGATCGTCGCCACCAGGATCGCCGTCCCTCCCGCCCACCACGTGCACATCGACCCCGCCCGGCGCCTCAGGCTGGACGAGGTCATGGAGCTCATCAACAGCAAAGACCCGCTGCTGATCGACGTCCGCGAGCCGGATGAGTACCACCACGGACACTTCGCGGGCGCTGCCAACATGCCGCTCTCCGAGCTCCTGACCCGGCCGCCCGATCTGCCGCGGGACCGCCCGATCCTCCTCATCTGCCGCACCGGACGTCGCAGCCGGCGCGCGATGCGGTACCTGCTGGCGCTCGGTTTCGACAAGGTCTACAACCTGCGAGGCGGCATTCTCAGCTGGAAGGCGAGCGACCTTCCCCTGGCGGTGGAAGATTGAGCACCGCGGAGGCGCTCACCTTCGAGCTCCGGCGCCGCGCTCTCGACGAGGGCTTCGACCTGGTCGGCGTCGCGGCTGCCCGGCCCGCCGCCACCGGCGACCGGCTCGGGCGCTGGCTGGAAGCGGGGATGCACGGCGAGATGGATTACATGGCGCGCACCCGGGCTGCGCGCGGCGACCCCTCGGCCCTCCTGGCCGGGTGCCGCTCGGTGGTGGCGGTCGCCGTTTCGTACCGCAGCAGCCTCCCCGATTCGAGCTCGCACGGGCAGGATGACAGCCGGGTCTGGGTCTCCCGCTACGCCTGGGGCAGGGACTACCACCGGATCGTCAAGAAGAAGCTCGTCCACCTGGGCCGCTGGCTCGTCGAGCGCCGACCGGGATGCGGCTGGCGGGCGTGCGTCGACACCGCGCCGATTCTCGAACGGGAGTGGGCGGCGGCGGCGGGTCTCGGCTGGATCGGCAAGAACACGGCGCTGCTCAACCGGAGGCTCGGGTCCGAGCTCTTTCTCGGCCTCCTCCTCACCGACCTCGAACTCGAGCCTGACGCGCCGGTTTCGGAGCACTGCGGCACCTGCACGGCCTGTCTCGACGCGTGCCCGACGAGGGCCTTTCCCGAGCCGCGCGTCCTCGACGCCCGGCGCTGCGTCGCCTACCTGACCGTGGAGCACCGCAGCGAGATCCCGAGCGGGCTCGCCGCGGGCGTCGGCGACATGGTCGCGGGCTGCGACATCTGCCAGGAGGTCTGCCCGTGGACCCGCAAGGCGCCGGCCGACCTGCATCCCGAGTTCGCGCCGGCCGCGGCGCGCTACCGCCCCCGCCTCGAGGAGCTGGAGGGTCTTTCGGAGACCGGCTACCGGGAGTGGCGGCGGGGCAGCGCCCTCAGCCGCATCTCGTACTCGCAGTTCCGCCGCAACCTCGCGGTCGTGAGGGGGAATCTGAAGAACCGGGGGTGACGGGGGGTCAGTTCTTCTTCTGCGGACGCATGACCATAGTCAGGTCCCGGCCCTCGAGCTGGGTCGGCATGCGGTCCACCTTGGCGACGTCGTCGAGCGCCTCGGCGATTCGTCGCAAGAGCTCGAAGCCGTTCTCGGGGCGGCGCATTTCACGCATCCGGAACATGATCGTGACCTTGACGTGCTTGCCCTGGTCGAGGAATTTGCGGGCCTGCTTGGTCTTGGTCTCGAAATCGTGGATGTTGATGTTCGGCCGGTACTTGACCTCTTTGACCTCGACCGAGTGCTGTTGCTTCTTCGCCTCCCGGGCCTTCTTCTCCTGCTCGTAGCGGAAGCGCCCGTAGTCCATGATCTTGCAAACGATCGGGCGGGAGTTGGCAGCCACCTCGACGAGGTCGAGTCCCTTTTCCTTGGCCAGCTTGAGGGCCTCGTCCACCGGCAGAACGCCGACCTGGTTGCCCTCCTCGTCGACCAGCCGTACCGGTGAGAGTCGGATTCGCTCGTTGATGCGTACCTGCGGCGCGTCAGGGTCGTCACGAAACGCGAACTTTCGGATGATGTTTCCCCTTTCGTTCCGGTTATCCGATTCCGTGTCCGACACCGTCCGCGACGGCAGACAACAGATGCCGGGAGTATACCACCCGGTGGGCAGAAAAAGCCCTCCCCCCGGACGACCGGGGGAACCGATCAGGCATCGCGACCCGGGGCGTCGACCGGCCGTCCGAAGAACCGCAACGCCACCACGATCACCACGAAACCCGCCGGAATCAGCGTGATGGAGTTGAGGTGGGTCACGGCATGGGCCAGGACCCCGACCACGACCGCGACCGAGGCGGCGAAGAGGGCGTAGGGAAGCTGCGTCCGCACGTGGTCGACGTGGTCGCAGCCGGAGGCCATCGACGACAGGATCGTGGTGTCCGAGATCGGCGAGCAGTGGTCGCCGAACACCGCGCCGCCGAGAATGGCCGCAACCGTCGCCGCGAGCACATCGAGGTCCCCGGGCGCCGAGTCGAGGACGAGGGGAACGGCGAGCGGCGTCAGGATCGCCATCGTCCCCCACGAGGTGCCGGTGGCGAACGAGACCGCCGCCGCCACCAGGAAGATGGCGACCGGAAGCAGGGCGGTGGGGACGCTCGGCCCGACCGCGCTCTTGAGGTACGCCGCGGTCTGGAGATCGGCGCACACCTGGCCCAGCGACCACGCCAGGGTCAGCACGACGAATGCCATGAACATGCTCTTGAAGCCGGTCACCATGGCCGCCAGCGATTCGCGCAGGCCGAGGATGCCCTGGACCACCGCGAGCACGATCGCGGCCACGACACCGATCAGGCTCGCCCACAGGAGCACGGTGAACGGGTCCGAGGCTCCGATGACGAGGGTCAACGAACGACTCGTCTCGCCGCTCTCGAGCAGGCTCTGCCGCCCGGTGTGGTAGAGGCCGACCAGGGTCGAGCCGACAACGAGGACGATCGGTACGACCGCATTCCACCACCGGCAGGGCGTTCCCTCCTCGGGGTCGAGCTCGCCGCTGTCGAAATCGGCGAGCGGCTGCGCGCTCGCCGCCATGATCTCGCCGGCCCGGGCGCGGCGCTCCGCCCGCAGCATCGGCCCCCAGTCGCGGTTCATCACGGCCACCGCCAAGGTGGTGGCGAGCGCGAAGATCGGGTAGAAGGCGAAGGGTATCGACGACAGGAAGACCGAGAAGGGGTTGAGATCGGAGCCGGCCTTCACGAGCGCGTCGCCGACCAGCGAGACCTGGTAGCCGATCCAGGTCGAGACCAGCGCCACGCAGGCGACCGGCGCGGCCGTCGCGTCGACCAGGAAGGCCAGCTTCTCACGGCTGATCAGGTGCCGGTCGGTGACCGGACGCATGGTGTTGCCGACGATGAGAGTGTTGGAGTAGTCGTCGAAGAAGATCAGGACGCCCATGACCCAGGTCACGAGCTGCGCCCGGCGCGGGGTCGTGGCCAGCGGCTCCAGCGCCCGCACCACGCCGAGCGTACCGCCGCTCTTGCTGATAATGGCCACCATGCCGCCGAGCAGCATCGAAAAGACGATGATGCTCATGTGGTCGGAGTCGATGAGCGCCTCGCGAACATTGGTGTCCACCAGCCGCAGGAGGCCCGCCGCCGGCTCGCCGCCGGCGACCATGGTGGTGCCGATCCAGACCCCGGCGACGAGCGCGATCAGCACGTCGTGGAAGGCGAGCGCGAGCACGATCGCCGCTGCCGGCGGCAGCAGGCTCCACCAGGTCCCCGCGGCATGGTCGGCGCCGGGCAGCAGTGCGAGCCCGACCACCATCGCGATCACGGCCAGCGATGTCTTCAGCCAACGAGGCACCCGCGGAGGGTAGCACGCCACGAAGCACGAGCCGTTCCCGCCCGCCCACCCATTTCGGATTTCGGATTTCGGATTTCGGATCTTCCACCCGCCCTCGGAGCCCGTTGTGGCGCGGGTCCAATCGGAGAGCGGGGGCGGGATCCACGGCAACGGCAGCGACCGGAGGCAGCGGCAGTCGACAGCGTCAGGCGCAGACGGCAGCGGCAGGGCCAGGATTCAGCGACCGCTGCCGCGAGCAGGCGGCGCGACCGCGGCATGGCCAAGCCAGGAAGGTTCATCGACCAGGCACCGTCGCCCTTCGAGCCGTCAGCGCGGACCGTCACAACCACAAAGGCACCAAGACACCAAGAAAAACACCAAGGAATTTCTTCGTGAACATCTTGGTGCCTTGGTGTCTTGGTGGTTCAGCCATGGGTGGATGTGCCTCGACGACCTCGAGGTGCCTCCACCCCCGATGACGCTCACGCGCGACAACGGTCGCCGGCGTGATCGGCGCCCCGTCGTCTACTATTGGCGTCGTGCAGACGATCGACGACGAGGCCCTGGTGCTCGACACCCATCCCTATGCCGACCGGCACCTCATCCTGTCGCTGCTGACCCGCCGCTCGGGCGTCCAGCGGAGCGTGCTGCGCCGGGCCCGCGGCGGCAAGGCGCCGATCGCCGCCGCCGCGCAGGTCCTGTCCAGGGTCCACATCAGCCTCGTCTTCCGGCCGCACGCCGAGCTCGCCGACTGCCGCCAACTGGATCTCGTCACCAGCTCGTATCCCCTCGCCGCCGAGCTCGCCCCGATGGCCGCGGCGGCGGTGGTCGCCGAGCTGCTCGCCACATTCTGTCCGGCCGGCGAGCCCGCCGAGCGGTCCTTCCGCCTCGGCGTGGCGGCGCTCGAGGCGTTGCTCGGGAAGAGCCCGCCGCGGCTTGTGCTGGCCTACGTTCAGTACTGGAGCCTCGCGCTCGGCGGGGTCCTGCCGGCAGCAGAGACTCTCTCCGGCCCGATCGGAGAGGAAGGGCTGCGATTTATCGCGCTCTGCCGCCACCTCCCGGTCGCCGAGATCGACAGCCCGCCGCCGCCGGCAGCAGCGCGCTGGCTCGACCAGCGGGTTCGCGAGGAGGCCGAGCGGCCGCTGCGCGCCCTCGCCTTTTATTGCTCGGTCGTGGAGTCGTCTCGTGCCTGAACCGCCCGATGCCCCGCCCGCAGTGAGGCTCGAGACGCACCATGGCACGGCTGCGCTCGTCTTCGGCTCGCCGATCCTCGACCGCGAAACCCTGACCGGTCTCGAGACCTGCCTGCGCCGCCTTGCCGACGAGCCGGAAACCCGGCCGCTCGTACTGCGATCGCTGCACCCCACCGTGTTCCTGGCCGGCGCCCATCTCGGCGAAATCGCGGCGCTCGATGCGAGGAGCTGTGTCGGCTACGCGGCGCTCGGCCGCCGGGTCATGAGCCTGCTCGGCGCGCACCCCGCGGTCACGGTTGCCGCAGTCGACGGATCGTGCTCCGGCGGCGGCTTCGACCTCGTGCTGTCCTGCGACGCCATCGTCGTCGGGCCGAAGGCGAGCTTCGACCATCCCGGCGTGCGCAGGGGCCTGGTCACCGGTTGGACGGGCACGACGACGGTGCGCGCCGCCCTCGGGAGCCCGCTCGCGCGGGCCGCGTTCATCGGCGGCCGTCCGCTGGACGCCCCCGCGGCGGTCGCCGCCGGGGTGGCCCTGGCAGCGGCTGACGACGCGGCGGCTGCAGCCGCCGCGCTCGCGCTCGGCCTCGCCGAGCTCGATCCCGAGCGAATCGAGCTCTGGCGTCGCCTCCGGGGCCCCCGCTTCGTTGACAGGTTCCGCGCCTCCATGGTACATAAATAGATGACATTGATCGACTTGCGACGACCTCTTGCGAAGTGATGACGGTGCCGGGCGAGGGTGCAGCCGCGCCGTGCCGCCAGGGTCGCGCGCAGGATCGGGGGAGTGATGAGCCGCAGGATCTTGCTTGCCGATGACAGCCTGACGATCCAGAAGGTCGTCGAGCTGACCTTCGCCGACACCGAGTACGAGGTGGTGGCGGTGTCCAGCGGTGACGAGCTGCTCAGACGTCTTCCCGAGAGCTCCGCCGACGTGATCATCTGCGATGTCATCATGCCCGGCCGCGACGGCTACGACGTCTGCCAGGAGATCAAGTCGAACCCCGACTTCCTGCACCTGCCGGTGATCCTCCTGACCGGCACCTTCGAACCGTTCGATCGTGACCGCGCCCTCGCTGCCGGGTGCTCGGAAATCGTGACCAAGCCCTTCGAGGCGAAGAAACTGGTCGACGCGGTCGAGCGCCTCGTCTCCGCTTCGGGGGACAAGGCGAGCCCGGCCGACCGGTTCGCGGACGAGCCGTTCGCTCCGGGCCAGGTCACCCCTCCGCAACCGATGATCGCGCCCGAGGAGCTCGACGAGTTCGAGAGCTTTGCCGATCTCGACGACACCGCCGCCACGGCCCCTCAGACGCCGGTCGAGCCGAAGTCCACCGAGGACGAGGAGGCGCTGGATTTCTCCACCAGCGGCTTCCTCGAGATGGAAGACGTCGGCCGCGAACGAATCAACCAACGCCTCGAGGCGCCGCCCGACGGGCTCGAGTTCGAACCCGAGCTCGAGTCGCCCGATCTCAGTGCGGCGCCGTCGGACCCCTTCGTGGACCGGACCAGTCGGGCGGCCGGCTTCGGGCCCGGGGCCGCCCCCGGATCGCCCACGCCCCCCGTCGTGGCGGCCGGTGGCGGCGCCGGCAAGGTCGAGTTCGAGGATCCCTTCGCGGCCGCACCGACGGCCGGGGACGACTCCGACGAGCCGTTTCCGGCGCCGCCGGACGAGGCGGAGGAGCAGCCCCTCGAAGCGGCTCCGGATGTCGAGACCAGCATGACGACCCCGATCGACGTAGCCTCGGTGATGGGCGCGGACGCACCGTCGAAAGACGCCGAACCGCCGGCCGCGGCCGGCGACCAGGACATTCTCGGCGATGCCGACACCCAGGACCTGGCCGTCAAACCGAAGGCGGAGCGGCCGCCGGACCGTGCCCCCGACGCCGAAATGCAACGCCTCTCCGACGATGATGTGGATCGCATCGCGCGCCGCGTGGTGGAGCTGTCGGGTCAGCTCATCGAGCACATCGCCTGGGAGGTGGTCCCGGACATGGCCGAGATCGTCGTTCGCGAACGGGTGCGTGAGATCGAAGCCGCCGCCGACAACGAGCAACCCTGACGATACACTGCAGCCGCAAGGGCGGTCTTCAGGCGGAGAGCGCCGGCCGTTGCTGGAGAGAATCATCGTGCGGACCCGTCTCGACAGATTGCGACACTGCCTCACGGACACGGTCGAGAACATCGTCCTCCTGGCGGTCGTCGACTCGACCCATGCCATGGCCCGCGAGCTCATCTCGGACATGGATGACGAAGAACAGCGCCTGGCCGGCTCGGTCATCATCGCCGACCGCCAGGAGCATGGTGAAGGGCGGGCGGGTCGCACCTGGGCGTCGCCCTCCGGCGGGCTCTACCTGAACTGGCTGCAATCGGGCCTCGCGGCCGAGACCATCGCCAGGCTCCCGTTGCTGGCGGCGGTCGCAGCGCACGCGGCGATCACCGAGCTCGGGGTTTCCGATCTGCGCATCAAGTGGCCCAACGATCTCCTGGTAAACGCCCGGAAGGTGGCCGGAATCGTGGTCTTCGCGCGCCACGGCGAGCCCACCTGGGCGACCGTCGGGCTCGGCGTCAACGTCGGCTCCTCCCCTCGGCTCGAGGGCCCCGGGGCGATCCCGGTGACCTGCATCGCCGACCTCCTCGAACGAGATGACACCGAGCGGTGGCGCGAACAGATCGCCTGTTCCTTCGTCAACCGGCTGACGGAGTCGCTGGCCGACCCGGCGCCCGCCCTCGCCGCCTGGCGCACCCTGCTGCTGCAGACGCCGGGGGACGCCGTGACGGTGCGGCTGGGCTCGGGCGACGTGTTCGAAGGCAGCCTTGTCGCCATCGAGGATGAGGGCTACCTGCGGATCCGGGTCGGCGACGAGGAGCGCGTCGTCTCGAGCGGCGACCTCATCGAGCGCTGACCGACGCAGACCACGTCAGTCTTGAGTTTTGAGTTTTGAGTTTTGAGTTCCCACCCACCCCCCCGTCCGGGAGGGCGGATGGGAAATCCGAAATCCCAAATCCCAAATCCGCAATGGGCGGGTGGGCGGCATTCCTAATTCCTAATTCCTAATTCCTAATTCCTGTATCACTCACGGTACGTTTTCCAGCCGCTTCAGGAACTGCTCCGGCGGCTCGAAGCCGGTGATGCGGAAGACCTCCTCCCCGCCTGCGAGCACGAGCACGGTCGGCACGCCGAGCACGCCGTACTCGGCCACCAGCTCCTGATTGGCGTCAGTGCTCTTGGTGAGGTCGACCTTGAACCTGGCATAGCTCTCGAGCATCGACCGAACCGCGGGGTCCGAGAAAGTCTTCTCGTCGAGCTCCCGGCAGGGCGCGCACCAGTCGGCGTAGAAGTCGACGATGACCCGCTCCCCCGCCTCGGACGCACGCGCCACCGCAGCGTCGTCGTAGGCCTGCCACGCCAGCTCGCCGCCCGCGCCGGCACCCTCCGCTCCGGTCATCGCGAGCCCGGGTGCCATGACCACGCCGGCGACCAGCATGAGCGCCGACAGGAGTCGCATCACGCGGTCGATCGCCGGCTGCTCGTGCCCGGTGCGGTCGATCACCAGAAGATACAGCCCACCGGCCGCCAGCACGGCGGCCATCAGCCAGCGCCCCGAATCGCCGGGCATCAGGGGCGCGGCGAAGTAGGCCGCCATGGCGATGAGAATGACGCCGAAGACCCGCCGCACACCGACCATCCACATCCCCGACATGGGGAGCTTGCTGATCGCGCCGGTGAAAGTGCCGAGCACGAGGTACGGCAGCCCGAGCCCCATGGCGAGCGTGAAGAAGAGCAGGAATCCGAGCACGGGATCGCCCCGCTGGCCGACGAAGGTCAGCAGACCGACGACGAAGGGGCCGATGCAGGGCGCGGCGACGAAACCCATGACCAATCCCATCACCAGCGCGCCCGGAATGCCGGTTCGCCCACCCGAGGCGCGCTGCGCCCACTGCGGAATCTGGAGCTCCCAGAGCCCGAACATCGACGTCGCGAGGGCCAGGAGGACGACCACGATCAGCCCCACGACCCACGGGCTCTGCAGGGCGCTGCCGAAGATCGAACCTCCGAGGGCCGCGAGCATGCCGAGCACCGAGTAGGTGAAGGCGATACCGAGCACGTACGCCAGCGCCAACGGGAAGGCGCTTCCCTTCCGGTCCTTCGTCTGCTGGGTGAAGAAGCCGACGGTGATCGGGATCAGCGGGAAGACGCACGGCGTCAGGTTGAGGGCGAGGCCGGCCAGAAAGACGCCGATCAGGAGCAGCGGCAGGGACTTGGATGCGAAAGCCGAGGTCTCGCCCGCTCCTTCTGCCGCAACCTGCGCCACCGTCAGGGCCGCGAAGAACTCCTCGTTGACCGGCTCCGAGGCGGAGCCGGGCGGCGCGATCTCCAGCTCGGCCGATGCCGCGACGTCGGTCGGCGGCAGGCACTGGCTGTTGTCGCAGGCCTGTGCCGTGACGACGACCCGCGCGCGCAGATCGCCGCGAGCGCCCTCCGGCACCGCGAAGCCGGCGATGATCACGACCTCGCCCTCCCACACCTCGATCGGCGCGTCGGCGAAGTCGAACTCCAGCTGTTTCCCATCGGGAAAGGCCACGACCGGTGGCGGCCAACCGTCGGGAAGCTCGAAGCGGAGGGTGGTCGGGAGCGAGAACTCGTCCCCCGGCTGGTCCGTGTTCACGTGCCAACCGGTCTCGATATCGAGCACCACCGCCAGGCGCAGCTCGTCGCCGGCCACGGCCGGTTCACGGTCCGGGAGCAGCCGCACGCCGAAGACCGGCTCTGAATCGAAGCCCTGGGCGGAAGTGATGGCCGCGACCGTTATCAGGACCAGTGATGTCATCAAGAGAAACCGCTTCATGGCGCTCCTTCGATGCGGCCACCGGCGGCCGCAGCTTTCACCTCTCGTCGTTCGCGACGGCCAGCAACGGCGCCAGGCGCCGGATCAGCGCCCGCACCTCTTCCGGGTAACCGTCCCAGTTCTTCTTCACCAGATCGGGGCGTCGGGTTACCGTCGCCTCGACCGCCCGCTGCAGGCGCCAGCGGCGGATCGCCTCGTGGTTGCCCGAGGTCAGGACCTCCGGCACCAGCGCCCCTTCGACCTCGGGCGGCCGGGTGTAGCACGGATGGTCGAGAAGCCCGTGCCCGAAGCTGTCGTCGGCAACCGAGCCCGGGTCGCCGACGACGCCCGGCACCAGACGGGACACCGCCTCGACCAGCACCATTGCCGCGACCTCGCCGCCGCCGAGAACGTAATCGCCGATCGAGATCTCCTCGATCTGTGACAGCTCGAAGATCCTCTCGTCGAAACCTTCGTACCGTCCGCACACCAGCACGAGCCGGCCCGCCGACGCCAGCTCCTCGGCCAGCTGCTGGTCGAAGACCCGCCCGCGCGGTCCCGGCGCAATGACCCGGGCCGGCCCGCCGCGAGCCGCCACTGTCCGCACCGCGGCGAGCACCGGCGGCGCCTGCAGGACCATGCCGGCGCCTCCGCCATAGGGCTCGTCGTCGAGCTGCCGCCACTTGTTGTCCGCCCAGTCGCGGAGATCGTGCACCTCGATCTCGACCAGTCCCCGCTCGATCGCCTTGCCGAGCACGCCCGTGGCGCAAAACGCCTCGAACAGCTGCGGAAAGATGGTCAAGACCTCGAACCGGATCATGGTGCCTCACCCAGAATCTTCACTGCCGTCGATCCTCAAAACAGCAGACGTTCCTAAGTTGAACGTTCCAACGTTCGAACGTCTTAACGTACTTCGATGGCGTCGTCGTCGAGCAGGCCCGGCGGAGCGTCGATCACGACGTGGCCGGCCTCGAGGTTCACCTCGCGCACGATCTCCGGCACGAAGGGCACCAGGCGCTCGCGACCGCCGCCGCAGCGCACCACCAGCCGCGACTGGCCGACCCCCGGATCGAGGCCCGTCACCGTCCCGATCACCTCGCCGTCCGGTGCCCGGCACTCGAGACCCACGAGGTGGTGCTCGTAGTAGTAGCCTTCGGGAAGCTCATCGAGCGCCTGCTCAGGGAGGAAGAGGTAGCGTCCATTCCACGCTTCGACGACGCCGCGGTCACGGATGCCGCGGATCGAGAGCAGCCAGCGGCCTTTGTGGTAGCGCGCCCGGTGCACCTCGAAGAACTCGCTCGGCCCCGACTCCTCGCCGAGGCCGAAGCGGACGCCGTCGACGAGCCGCTCGGGAAAGTCGGTGATGATTTCCACCAGGACGTCGCCGTGGATACCGTGCGGCTTGCCGACACGTCCGACGATCAGCCAGGTCTGTTCGGGTTCGTCGCGGCTCGGGTTCGGCACTACTCGAGGATTTCGAGGACGAATCGCTTGTGGACCTTCATCCCGGCTGCGGCGAGGAGCGTGCGAATGGCGCGCGCGGTCCGTCCCTGGCGCCCGATCACCTTGCCCAGATCCTCAGTCCGAACCCGCAGCTCGAGCACCGTCGTCTGCTCGCCCTCGACCTCTTTGACCACGACGTCTTCCGGATGGTCAACCAGCGCTTTGGCGATTTCTTCCAGCAGGTCTTTCATCGCACTCACGGGGAAGCTCCTTTCGTGGAAGGGGCGGGTGTCCGGGACGCTCGGCCCCGGACGCGTCACTGCTGCTGCTGGGCCCTACGAATCAAGGACTGCACGGTTTCAGAGACTCCCGCACCCTTGCCGCGCCACTCTTCGACCTTTTCCAGGTCGATCCTGATCTCCGGCGGTTCGAGCCGCGGGTTGTAAAAGCCCACCTGGTCGAGATAGTCCGCGCCGGTCGTCTTGCGGGAGTCCGAAACAACCACGCGGTACACGGGGCTGTGCTTGGCGCCGCCGCGCCGAAGTCTGATCATCAACATACTGTTCCTCCGTGAGCGGCCTTTCCGGCCACTCGGTTCAGCCGATACCCAACTGTCGCTTCAACGCCCGGGGGTCGGCCTTCCCCAGACGCTTCATGAGCTTACGCATCTGTCCGTATTGACGCAAGAGGCGATTGATCTCTTCCACGCTGGTGCCGGACCCGCGGGCGATCCTCTTCTTGCGCGACCCGTTCAAGAGCTGCGGGTGGCGGCGCTCCTGGGGGGTCATCGAGTCGATACAGGCTTCCATCCGCTTGAGCTGCCGTTCCTGGCCTTCGCCGACACCCCCCGGCGGCAGCATCTTGCCCATCCCCGGGACCATCTCCATCACCGACTGCAGAGGCCCCATCTTCTTCAGGCTGTGCAGCTGGTCGCGCAGGTCCTCGAGGTCGAACTTGTTCTTGCGGAGCTTCGCCTCCAGCCGCTGCGCCTTCTTCTCGTCGACCGCGTCCTGCGCCTTCTCGACCAGGGTCAGGACGTCGCCCATGCCGAGGATGCGGCCGGCCATGCGGTCCGGGTGGAACTGCTCGAGCTTGTCGATCTGCTCACCCACGCCCGCCAGCACGATCGGGCGGCCGACGACCTCCCGCACCGAAAGCGCCGCGCCGCCGCGGGCGTCGCCGTCGAGCTTGGTGAGGACCACGCCTGAGATCTCGAGACGCTCGTTGAAGGCGCGGGCCGAGCGCACGGCGTCCTGACCGGTCATGGCGTCGGCCACGAACAGGACGTGCCGCGGCTTGAGGATCTCCTTGAGCCGCTGCAGCTGCGACATCAGCTCGTCGTCCACGTGCAGGCGGCCGGCGGTGTCGAAGATCAGGACCTGGTAGCCCTTGATGGAGGCTTCCCGCAGGGCGCGACGGGCGATCGCCTCGGGGTCGTCCATGTCGCGGGTGTCGACCACGGGAATCGAAGCTTGCTTGCCGAGAACCATCAGCTGCTCGCGGGCCGCCGGCCGCGAGGTGTCGGCCGGAACCAGGAGCGGGAAGAGCCCCTTGCGGTCCTTGATCCAGCGCGCGATCTTGGCCGCGGTGGTCGTCTTGCCGGAGCCTTGCAGGCCGACCAGCATGACGACGGCCGGCCGCCCCTTGAAGTCGAGATCGGTGGTGGTGCCTCCGAGCAGGGCGACCAGCTCCTCGTGGACGACCTTGGTCACCATCTGGGCCGGCGTGACCGAGCTCAGGACCTCCTTGCCGACCGCCCGCGATCTCACCCTCTCGATGAAACCGGACACCACCTCCACACTGACATCCGCTTCGAGCAGCGCGAGCCGGATCTCGCGCAGCGCGCTGTCGATGTGGTACTCGGTCAGGTGACCCTCACCCCGCAGGGTCTTGGTCACCCGAGCCAGGCGTTCCTGCAGCCCTTCCAACATAAGAGCGAAAGTCTAAGGGAGCGCCGCCCCGAGGTCAAGCCGAACGGGTCCAAGACTTTGGCTGCAGGGGCTGGCAGCGGGTACAATGAATATCGAGATGGGCGCCAACCAGCCGCTGCTCTTGAAGCCCACGTGTCCGTCCGTCGGGGAGCCCGGGATCACCAATTTCCTGAGCCTGGTGCAGGCGCTGGTCCCGGTCGATCGGGTCGAGCTGATCCTCGAACCGGTCGGCGGCGCACAGGCCCGTACCTACCTCGCCGGCAGCGGCGCCGGGCCGACAAAGACCGTGGTGCTGGAGGCGGGCCCGGATTTCAAGGCCGCGCTGCAGCTCAGCCGGGGGGCTCGGCTCGGCGACGGCACGGTGTCCCTGCTGTCGGGTGCGCTGACGACCGTCCTCGACCACCACCGTCTGATCGGTCAGACCTCGATCCTCAGAGCCGCCCTCGACACCACCTCGAGCTCGATCCTCCTGTTCGACGGGCGGGGGGACATCGTCTACGCCAACCCGCCCGCCGACGAGCTCCTGTCGCTGCAGACCGAGGACGAGCTGCTGGCCGAAACCGACGACGAACCGCGCCAGCCCCTGTTCAGCCTTCTCGGCTCGCTGGTCGAGCGCACGGTTGGGTCCGCGGCCTCGACCGCGGTGTGGAAGGGGCGGCTGCGCACCGCCGACGGCCGCCTCCTGGCCTGCGAAGTGTCCCGCCTCCCCCGCCGGGAGACGCGCGCCGACGCCGTCGTCGTCCTGATGCAGCCGATCGGCACCGAATCAGAGATCCTGGTCGACGACTTTTCGTCGAATTACGGCCTCAGCCCCCGCGAGCAGGAGGTCCTGCAGCTCCTGGTCGACGGCGCCACCACCGTCACCATCGCCGAGCGCCTCGGCATCAGCCCCCACACCGTTCGCGACCACCTCAAGCATCTGTACCGCAAGACCGAAACCAGCTCGCGAAGCGAGCTGCTCGGCCTGCTCTCGCGTGCCAACCGGAGCGTCTAGCCGATCTTCCCGGGCCCGTCGTCGCTAATGAGAAACGGTCCCATCTGAAGGTCCCATATAATGGTGAGTGGCTCGAGCGAGGAGAATTGGAGGTCTCAGCCATGTTCCACCGACGCATTACCGGACTCCTGGTAGTCTGTCTCGCGGTGCTGGTGGCGACGGCAGGCGCCCAGGGGTATGTCGTCATCCTCAAGAACGGTCACAAGATACGGTGCAAGGCGCCGATGACCATCCAGGGCCCGAACGCGATCATCACCCTCTCGACCGGGACGTTGGCCAGCTACCCCCTCGATCTCGTGGACCTGGTGGAAACCGAACGGTACAACCAGCTCGGACTCGGCGATGCGGTCATGATCGAGGAGCTCACGGTCGAAGGTGAGGTCGCACCCACGCCGACGCCGCCCAAGTCCCTGGCCCAGTACACGGAGCTCAAGGTCCGCGACAGCGAAGGCGGTCCTTCCCTCGGGTCCACTGCGGAGCCGACGCCTACGCCCACCCCGGGGATCAAGCTGCAGACCACCAAGTACCACGAAGAGCGCATCGATCAGGCATTTTCGAAGATCTTCGACGAGAAGGAGCTCTTCATCTACCGCACGAGCCAGGGGACGAAGCCGGAGTACTACTTCGTGCAGACGACGACCGACTCCGAGCGCGAGGTCTTCAAGGCCCTGGAGGTGGTGGCCCAGGCCTACGCGATCATCTGTCAGGCCGACCGGGAGCTCGCTCCCGAGGCGGTGGAGCTCCAGATGCTGGCGACCAGCGGCAAGCCGGCCGGCACCTTCCGGCTGACGCCCGAGCTCGCCGCCGAGCTCGCCTCGGGCAAGACGCCCACGCAGACGTTCTACATCAAGCACGTGATCTTCTGACACATCTGAATTTTGAATTCTCAGTTCTCAGTTCTCAATTTCCACCCACCTCCCAGGACATCCCGGTCGGGTGGGCGGAATTCAAAATCGAGAATCGAGAATTGAGAATTTCGGATTGATGGCCGAAACGGAACCAGTCGGTACTCCGGGCGATGTGATCGTCGTCGGCGCCGGTCTCGCCGGGCTCACAGCGGCCCTGCGCCTCGCCCAGGCAGGGGTCCGCGTGCGGGTGTTCGAGCGCTACCCGAGCCCCGGCGGGTTGGCCCGTGCCCTCGAGGTCGGGGGGGAACCCCTCGAAGCCTTCTACCACCACCTCTTCACCAGCGACACCGCCTACCTCGCACTCGCCGAGGAGCTCGGACTGGCGGACGCCATCGAGTGGCTGCCGTCGCGGATGGGGATCTGGACGGCAGGACGCCTTTGGGATTTCGGCACTCCGCAGTCGTTGCTGCGTTTCAAACCGCTGCGCCTGGTCGACAAGATCCGCTTCGCGGCCTCGACCCTGCTGCTGCAACGGATCAGCGACCCGTCGAGATTCGAGAACGTGTCCGCTGCGGAGTGGATCAGACGCCACCAGGGCGAGCGGGTCTGGCAGCGGGTGTGGGGTCCGCTGCTCTACCAGAAGTTCGCCGAGGACGGCGACAGGGTCGCCATGGTGTGGCTGTGGGGCAAGCTCCGCCTGCGCGGCACCTCGCGCTCGCGCTCGGGGCTCGGCGAATGCCTCGGCTACATGAACGGTTCGTTCGCCCGCCTCGTGGCGGCCCTCAAGGAGCGGCTCGAAGCCCTTGGCGTCGAGCTGCACCTCGGCGAGCCCGTCAAACGCATCGAGCGCGACGCCAATGGCCTCGTGGTGCAGACGCGGGCGGCCGCCCACCCGGCCGCGCGGGTGCTGGTCGCCGCCCCGGTCACCGACTACCTCGAGATCGCCGGTCATCTTCTCGATCCGTCCGAGGCGGCCGCACTCGGCAACCTCCGCGCCACCGGTGCGCTGTGCACCGTGCTCGAGCTCGAGCACTCCCTGACGCCCTACTACTGGCTGAACATCGCCGATCCGGACATGCCGTTCGGCGGCCTCATCGAGCACACCAACTACATTCCTCGGCAGCGGTACGGCGGGCGGAGAATCCTCTACATCTCCAACTACATGTTTCCCGACCACCCCCTGTACCGGGCGCCGAAGCGGGAGGTCCTCGCCGCGTACCTGCCGGCGCTGGCCGCGATCAACCCCTCGTTCGACGAGTCCTGGGTCGTCGACAGCCACCACTTCCGGGCCGACGACGCCCAGCCCGTGGTGACCCTCGGCTATCGGGAGCAGATCCCGCGACAGCGCGCCTCGGTGCCGGGGCTCTACCTGTGCACCATGGCCCAGATCTACCCCGAGGACCGCGGCCAGAACTACGCCATCGCCTACGGGGAACGCACCGCACGGACCGTGCTCGAGGATATCGGTTTGGCCTGATCCGGAGTTCACATTCCGGCCCCCGGACCTCGCCGAGGTTCGGGCGGTGAGGTCCGGAGCCCGGAATGTGATGGTGTAGTATGAAGTCGTCCGCCCGGTGACCGGCGGGCACGACTCAGGAGGCAGCACCCGATGGCAGGCAAGGCAGTCGAAATCACGGACTCGAACTTCGAACAGACGGTTCTTCAATCCGATCGGCCCGCGCTGGTCGACTTCTGGGCGGTGTGGTGCCAGCCCTGCAAGGCCATCGCTCCGATTGTCGAGCAACTGGCCGAGGAGTACGGCGACCGCGTCGTGGTGGGCAAGCTCGACGTCGACGCCAACCGCGACACGGCCGTCAAGTACGGCATCCGGGCGATTCCGACCCTGCTCATCGTCAAGGACGGCAAGGAAGCGGATCGCATCGTGGGCCGCACCGACAAGGCGAGTCTGGCCTCGAAGCTGGAAAGCCTGCTCTAGGGCGTTCGAACGCAGTGACCGCAACGGCACCGTCAAACGGCCGCACATCCAGCCGCCTCTTTTCCGGCTCCAGCGAGGGCTGAGGCCGTGCTGTGCCAGGCCTGCGGCGCCCTCAACTCCGCCGAGCGGGAGCTCTGCAGTCGCTGCGGCACCAAGCTGATGATCCTGTCGGGCGCTCAAGACACCGAGTCCGAAGCGAGCGACGAGTTTTTCATCCAGGCCCAGGAGGAGCTCGAGGAGAACATCCTCGAGCGGCTCACCGGCCTCGAGGACAGCGTGCGCCGACTTTCCAAGGCGGTCGCCGCCACCGCGCGGAACCTCGGCCAGCTCGAGCACAACCTCACGGTGGCCCACGCCGGTGTCCAGTCTCTCGGCGGGCTCCTCGAGAGCCAGGGGATCGTCACCAGATCCGAGGTCGTCGACGGGTGGGAGCTCATCGCGGGCCAGGAGCTGCTGTCCCGCGACCTGTCGCGGCGATTCCGCAGCTACGGCGATCGGATTCTCTCTCAGGCCACCCACTCGGGGCACGCCAGCGAGGAGTTCCGGCGCAAGCTGCGGGCGCTCGAGCTCGCGCTCGTCGGCCCCGAAACCGGGGCGGTTCGCGATCTCCTGACCGATCTCGTGCGGATGGCGCCCTCGAGCGACGAGCTGTGGTCGTTCATCGGCGAGGCCGCGTTCCAGACCGGGGAGCTGGAAACCGCCCGCATCGCCTTTCTCAAGGTGCTCGAGTTGCGCGGCCCGCACTACGAGGCGCTCGTCTACCTCGGTGCGGCGGCGTCGGACCTCGGCCGCTGGACCGAGGCCGAGGCGGCCCTGAAGCGCGCCCACGAGCTCGCTCCGGAGAGCTTTCTGCCCCATTTCACGCTCGGCGCTCTCAACGTCCTCCGCGGCCGCCACAAGGCCGCGGTCCGACACCTCGAACGTGGCCTGGCGCTCGACGACTCGGCGGCCCAGGGTTGGTATCTACTCGGTTACTCGAGGCTCGAGCTCGGCCACGGCGGGCGTGCGATCGACGCGCTGGAGCGCGCCGTGGAGCTCAGCCCCGACTTCGAGGATGCCCTCTACCACCTCGGGGTCGCCTACCTCCGCCGCGGCTGGTCCCGCAAGGCGCTGGCGAGCTTCGAGCAGGTCCTGGGCCTCGACCCGCAACGCCTGCAGTACCAGGAGACGGTGCGCCTGCTCAGCGGGCAGCCTCCCGAGGATCTTCCGCCGCCCGCGAAGCGGCTCGTCGAAGCTGCCGAGTCGGCCCTCGACGACGGCCGTCCGGAGAGGGCCCTCGATCTCTTCACCGACGCCCTGCACAAGGCGCCGGACGAGCCCATCCTGCGCGCCGCCGCCGCGCTCCTGGCGTCGATCTCGGGTCGGCCGAGAGATGCGATCGCCCACGCCCACGCCCTGCTCCGCCGGCGGCCCCAGGCGTCGCCGTACGGTGCGGCCGCGGTCGTCGCCCTGCTGGAGTCGCTGCGCCAGGCGGGCCGGCCGCTGGCGGCGCGGCGTCTCGCCCGCAGCCTGTACGAGCGGGAGCCGGACGACCCGTTCGCTCAGGCGATGGTCGCCTACGAGCTCGCCATCGTCGAGTCGGAGATCGGCAGCGACCTCCTGGCGGCCCGGGACCTCGCCCGCGAGTCGCTCGAGATCGCACCCAAAGAGCTGCGGCACTACCCGCTCGCCGCCCTCGGCGCGATCGCGCTCAAGCGCGGCCGCTACCGCGAGGCCTCCCAGTACTTCGAGCAGGCGGCGCGCAGCTCCAACCGGCCGAAGATGCAGCGCAGCCTCGCACTCGCGGGCCAGGGCCCTGATGGCCTGCCGGCGGCCGCCCTCGATGTCAGCGGTGACGCCGCCACGCCGGGGGCGGGCCTCGATCACGAGCTGCTGGCACACCTGCGGCACCTGGCCGGACTGCGGATCGACCTCGCCCGATCTCAGCGACCGCTTCGAAGCCAAACCCACCGATAGACGGAGTTGACCATGCGCTGGAGCCAGACCTTCATCCACACCCTGCGGCAGGACCCTGCGGACGCGGAGGTGGTTTCCCAGCGTCTGATGACGCGCGCCGGAATGATCTCGAAGCTGGCCTCGGGGATCTACAACTACCTGCCGCTCGGCTGGCGTTCGCTCGTCAAGCTCGAGGCCATCATCCGCGACGAGATGGAACGGGCGGGGTCCGCCGAGCTCGTCATGCCCGCGGTCCAACCGGCCGAGCTGTGGCAGGAATCGGGGCGGTGGTACGAGTACGGCCCGGAGCTGCTTCGGATCAACGACCGCCACGAGCGGGAGTTCTGCTTCGGCCCAACCCACGAGGAGGTCATCACCGACATCGTGCGGCGCACGGTGACCTCCTACCGCCAGCTGCCGGTCAACCTGTATCAGATCCAGACCAAGTTCAGGGACGAGATCCGGCCGCGCTTCGGCCTCATGCGGGGGCGCGAGTTCATCATGAAGGACGCCTACACCTTCCACGTCGATGCGGCCGACCTCGACGTCGCGTACCGCGCCATGGAAGCGGCCTACCGTCGGGTCTTCGAGCGCTGCGGGCTCGGCTACACCCAGGTCGAGGCCGACACCGGCAACATCGGCGGATCCGAGTCGCACGAGTTCATGGTCCTCGCCGACACGGGTGAGGACGCCATCCTGTCCTGCCCGGAATGCCACTACGGGGCCAACGTCGAGAAGGCGGCCGCGGGGCCCGTGTCGCCGGCGCCGCCGTGGCCGCTCGCCACGGCTTCCGAGCCGCAGCGGGTCGAGACTCCCGACATGCGCTCCGTGGAGCAGGTGGCGCAGTTCCTCGGCATCGCGCCCGCGCACCTCATCAAGACCCTGATCTTCGAGACCGACAGCGAGCGCGTGGCCGTCCTGATCCGCGGCGACCTCGAGGTCAACGAGGTCAAGCTCAAGAACGCCCTCGGCTGCACCCACCTCCAGCTCGCCTCGGAAGCCGTGATCGCGGAGGTCACGGGCGGCCCGCAGGGCTTCTCGGGCCCTGTCGGCCTGAGCGGCGTGCGGCTCGTCGCCGATCCCACCGTGCTCGAGCTCGAGGTGGCGGCAACGGGTGCCAATGCCGCCGACGCCCACCTCGTCGGTGTCGTCCCCGGACGCGATTTCGAGCCCACGGCGGTGGCCGACGTCCGCCTCGCCGCCGCCGGCAATCCCTGCCCCAATTGCTCCGCGCGGTTGATCGAGAAACGCGGTATCGAGGTCGGCCACATCTTCAAGCTCGGGACCAAGTACTCCGAGTCCATGAAGTGCCGCTTCCAGGACGCCGAGGGCAACGACCAACCGATGATCATGGGCTGCTACGGCCTCGGCGTCAGCCGCACACTCGCGGCCGCCGTGGAGCAGAACCACGACGAGAAGGGCATGATCTGGCCGCTGCCGCTGGCCCCCTACGAGGTCCTGCTCGTCGTGCTCAACGCCGACAAGCCGCCCGTCGTCGAGGCGGCGGACGCCCTCTACCTGAAGCTCCGCGAGGCCGGCATCGACGTCCTGTTCGACGACCGGCCGGAGCGGCCCGGCGTCAAGTTCAACGACATGGACCTGATCGGCTTCCCGGTGCGGGCCGTGCTCGGCCAGCGCGGCCTCGAAGC